>DAITOW010000165.1:275-6470 GCA_036833965.1 Oleiphilaceae bacterium | reverse complement strand
GTATGTCCCACCTCATTTTTTGCCAACGGCCCGTCAGCAAATGCACAGGTGAACTCTATGCCGTTCAAGCGGGCTGCAAGTGTATCCAGGTTGCCGGCCTTCAGGTTTTTTGCAAGCGCATCATTTTGTTCTTTAAATTGACTATCAATACAGCTGGCAACGGTATTTTGGTAAGCGGTAAATCGTTCATACCCTTCTAGAAGCTGCAAGGCAGCCAGAAATAGTAACCCCCCAACCAAGACTCGAACTAAAAGCTTCCTCAACAGGCTTGCTTCGACGATCCCCTTCAAAAGAGCCCTCATTTAACTACCCACGCACTGATAAGACTTTTATTATTTGTCGTTAATATCGCTAACAATATTTTGAGCACTACTCTATCCTGAGCGTCCAATAACCCAAGATTCCAATTATGCGTAAAATCCAGTTTCCAAACCACTTTTGGCTGCTTTTATTATTGTGCTTTACCCAATTGTCGGAAGCCGGGATACGATACATCAACTTGAGCCCAATTATCGGACAACTGCCACAAGTCAGCTACCCCGAACCGGGCGACGAGCAAAGCCCCGAAGCCCGTTATACGCTTCATGCTTCCAGCGCGAACTACTTCAGTTCGGCCAACCACGACAATCTCAAATACAAAATAGATGGTGAAACGGCTACGGTACAACAATCATTTGAATTGGGCCTGGAGCATGGATTGATCGGAATCACGAATCGCTGGTTCCAGCACTCTTCAGGCTCAATGGACTCAATGATTTACGATTTTCACGATCTCTTCGGCATGCCCCAAAATGGCAGATCAACAGCGAATAATGGACAGATAAACTGGCTTATCGAAGCCAACAACCAAGACTTTTATACCCTCCAACATTCCGTATCAGGCTTTGGTGACACGTCCTTATTCTACGAATTCAGACACCTTAAGCAGATCCGTAACCTTAGACTGGAGGTCTCGATTCCCTCCGGCAGCACAGCAAACCGAACTTCTACCGAAACATGGGGTCTATCTGTAAGCAGTAGTCTGGTTGGACCAGCACTGTTTGCCGAACAGGAATATCTGCCCACACTTAAAACCTGGTTTGGCCTTGGCGCAAATATTCTCCATAATGACGACTCTCTTGATGCGATCAAACTAAATCCGCTAGTAGCGGCGTTCGTTGCGGGAGCAATTTATGATGCGAGCGACTCCTGGGATTTTGAAGCACAAATCAATACAAATAGTCCGTATTTTGACTCCGAAATAAGAGAGCTTGGATGGGTTCCAATTATCGCCAGTTTTGCATCCGGCTATCGCTTTAATACATCCAAAGTACAGCTGGGTTTTAGCCAGGATTTGCGACCTGGCACAAGCCCGGATTTTTCTGTATTTTTTGCGTTTAACTATGACTTCTAGTCAGCTTTAATATCCACTTTAACTACCATTTAATTACTATAGGCCCGAAATGAATCTGTTTAGATTTCCTCACATTCTGATCCTTTTACTCTGTTCATCATTGCTGTCTGCAATAGCCAATGCCGGTGAAGTTGCATTCCGAATAAGCAATGATACGATTGGCGGAGGTATCGAAGGCGATCTGGGCTCATCAGGCCTCGTCGCAGGCTTTGAGCATTTCTACAAAGACCGGAACAAGTCGGTAAACATTAGCAACGTCAACCTCCACACCAAGGGTCAAACAGCGATCGCAAATTTGCCAACAACTATCATGCTGGGATTGGAAGCGACACATATGAAAGAAGGCAAATTCAAGGGCTCAGCAATCGCGTTTGGCGGCAACGTGCGCATCAACATTCCGGAATCACCAGGTTTGTCAACTGAGTTTCGCGGACACTATGCACCGGATATCGTTGCTTATGGAGATTCAGATCGCTATACACATCTAAGAGCGCAAGTTAACTACAGAATTATTCAAACTGCGGACATATCGCTGGGTTACCAGTATCTCAACACTGGCGTTGAAGGAAATGGAAAAGATCGTACTTTCGAAAGCGGCTTATTCGCCGGATTAAAACTAAGTTTTTAGAGCTTGAGGAAAAAACGGCAGTTCAATAACCGGACTGCCTGCATACGATAGTTGTTAGTAGACCTGCGCATACGCGATGACCAGACCTGCTTCGTCAGAGAGGCTGATCATCGCGGTCGTGCCGCCTAACTCCTCCAGACGATTTTTTGCGCCTCCGCTCAAATTCACGATCGGCTTGCCCAATTCGTCGTGAGCTAGAGAGATATCGGTCCAAGACACACCTTGAGAAAAACCACTACCGATAGCCTTTGCTACTGCCTCCTTTACGGCAAACCGTTTCGCTAGAAAATTTTCTGGGCTGGTCGACTTACCAAATGCCACAAGTTCGTCATCGTTGAGAATTCTGCGCGAAAACCTCTCTCCACTGCGCGCATAGGCATCAGCAATTCGGGAGACCTCCACCATATCAACACCGATTCCGATCATTACGACCAGGCTCTTGATGACTGAAGAATAATCGAACGCATCTCGGCGACCGCTTCTTTCATACCTACAAACAATGCTCGAGCGATGATGCTGTGACCAATATTTAGCTCATTTATCCCTTCAATCGCTGCGATCTCATGCGTGTTTTGGTAATTCAGGCCGTGCCCTGCATTCACAATCAACCCATGCTCTACACCAAAACGCACTGCATCAGTAATTAAGGTCAGCTCCCTTAGTTCATGAGCCCGACTGTCCGGTTCTGCGTAAGCGCCGGTATGCAACTCGATGGCCGCCGCACCACAACGCTTGGCGGCTTCAATTTGCTCAAGCGCGGGATCGATAAATAATGAAACCTCAATCCCCTTCGCTCCAAGTTCGTGACACGCTCTCTTAACTTTATCTTCATGCGAGATAACATCAAGCCCACCTTCGGTGGTGAGTTCTTCTCTTTTCTCTGGTACCAAGCAGACATGCTCAGGCATCACTTTTAGTGCCAATTCAATCATTGCATCAGTAACTGCCATCTCAAGATTCATTCTAGTCTGTAAGGTCTCTTTCATTACAAACACGTCCCTATCCTGAATATGCCTTCGATCCTCGCGTGGGTGTATGGTTATCCCGTCCGCGCCCGCTTCTTCAGCTAGCATCGCCGCCTGAACAGGGTCCGGATAGCGTGTTCCTCGGGCCTGTCGCAATGTTGCAACATGGTCTACATTAACCCCTAAAAGCACTCTTCTGATATTGGTTGTTTGCATCTAACCCACCTTAAAAACTAAGCTTGTCGTTGCTTGATAAACTGCCTTACAAGTTCTCGACTCTGAAGCTGACGACCATCAAGAGCCTGATCGATTAAGCCCCTTAAAAAACCTCTTACAGCCCGATTACGGCCGATAGACTCAGACGAGTCCTCCCGAACAAACGTGCCGGCACCACTCAATATATCAAGCAGGCAACTTAAATCAGAGGCACTCATCGCGCTCTCCGAAGGAATGCCGACGCCCTTAGCAGAAACCAGATGACCGTCGCCACTTAAGTAGTACGCCTGAGCAGAGTCGATAGGATTGCCTCGCCAGTCACATTCAAGATCTGGCATCAGACCGAGCGCATATAAAAGCCGGGCTTCAAACATACGTAATGGCGACTCTACATCCGAAACTTGACTGAGCGAATCAAGAGCAGTGATGTACGCCTCAAACAGATCAAACATCGCCTGACCTTCTTGCAAGAGACGGTATAGCAACTCGTTAATGTACATCGCGGCATAGAGACTCAAGCCATGCAGCTTGATGGCAGGACGAGGCGCCTCCAGCTTTGTCATTGTCTTCAGATTTGAACCACCCGACCAGTCGAGTAATAGCGGCTGAAAAGGTTGCAATTGAGCACTTAGAGCAGACTTGGATTTGTAAGCACCTTTCGCCAGAATCGAGACTTTGCCTTGCTGATAGGTAAAGACGTCCAGCAGAAGACTACTTTCCCGATACGCCCTTCGGTGCAGGATATAGCAAGCATTTAACATGCTTTACCGGCCTATTGATCTTTATATCCAAGGCTCTTTAATGCACGCTCGTCATCCGACCAGCCACCTTTCACTTTCACCCAGAGATTAAGCATAACCTTTGAATCAAAAAGACGTTCCATATCCTTGCGCGCATCACGGCCGATGATTTTGATCTGCTCACCCTTTTCACCGATCACAATCTTCTTCTGCCCACTCCGTTCAACCAAAATAAGTGCACTGATGTGAAGAACGTTCTTTTTCTGCTTGAACTCTTCGATCTCGACCGTCACTGAATAAGGCAGCTCATCACCGAGTTGTCGCATTATTTTTTCACGAACCATTTCGGCAGCCATGAAACGTTGGCTCTTGTCGGTAACCTGTGAGTCCGGGAAATAATGCATACTTTCGGGGAGTAAGCCCTCGATAATCTCTTCCAGGGCTTCTATGTTATGGCCCTGTTTGGCCGAGATGGGAACGATTTCCTTAAAATTATATTTTTTGGCAAGCTCTTCCAGATAGGGTAAAAAGCGGCCCTTATCTTTCGCACGATCAACCTTGTTCACGCAGAGAACGACAGGCGCTTTAACCTGTTTCAGTTTCTCCAGCACCAAATCATCATCGTCAGTCCAATAGGTACGATCAACAACAAATACAACGACATCCACATCCTTTAAAGAGCTGGATGCCGCCTTGTTCATATAACGGTTAATGGCCTTATGCTCTTTGAGGTGCAATCCGGGCGTATCAACGTAAACAGCCTGATTAACTCCATGAGTTTTAATTCCCAGGATCTGGTGCCGCGTTGTCTGCGGTCGACGCGAAGTTATGCTCAGCTTCTGACCGAGGATGTGATTCATTAAGGTGGATTTACCCACATTAGGTCGACCAATAATCGCAACATATCCACAACGGGTATTCTGCTTTTGAACAACTCCCCCAAATGCCTTCCCGAGCAAGGCGTCCAAATCTTCTTGAGATTGACCGGCACCTGCTTTTTTACTTTCTTTATCACTCATAGGGATTTACTCAATTGTTCAAGAGCGTTCCGGGCAGCGTCCTGCTCGGCATGTCGTCGACTAGGACCGCTTGATTCAATCAAGACATCCGTTGAATCTATTATGCAGCGTATAACGAATGTTTGGGCATGCGCCTCACCTTCGGTGCGCAACACTTCGTAGGTAGGCAAAGGAAGCTTGCGTGCTTGCAAGAATTCCTGCAATTGGGTTTTAGGGTCTTTCTCCGTGTCCTTCAGACTTTGGGAGGCCAAACGCTCTTCGTACCAGGCCAACACCATCGCCTTGGCGGCATCATGGCCTGCATCAAGAAAAGTAGCACCAATAATAGATTCCAGCGCATCTGCGAGAATGGAAGCTCTGCGAAAACCTCCACTTTTCAATTCTCCTGGCCCTAAACGCAAATAGTCACCCACATCAAAGCCCTTGGCGATCTCTGCCAGAGTCACACCTTTAACCAACCGCGCACGGAAGCGCGACAGCTGGCCTTCCTTGGCATTCGGGAACCGAAGATATAATTGCTCTGCAATAACATATCCAAGAATAGCGTCTCCCAAATACTCGAGACGCTCATTATTTCTACCTTTGAAGCTGCGATGCGTTAACGCAAGCTCAAGAAGAGACTTGTCATTGAAAGTATGGCCGAGCTTACGCTCCAAACGCGATAAATCAGTTTGATTCACACAAGGCCTTCATTATAAGGGTATTTCAGTGGTTTCTTCCCAGTTCAACACCGCATCAATGTTGTTATAGATGTTTATGCGGGACTCATAGTCAACATAGATAGTGATAACCGCACCATCTTTTTCAATCGTAACAGCTTCGTCAAAATCAATCTCACGGATGTTGTTGGTTTGCATTCGAACTCTGAAGCGCTTACTAATCTCGCCGACACTTAAATTGCCGGTTTCAGGATCATTCGCAAACGATTCAACCACCGATTGTAATTGCCAATGCTCAAAGTAAGCTGGGTATAATTTAAAACCGACCAGAAAGTACATCGCAGCCATGGCAACAAATATTAATATTGCCGGCATAGACGCACCACGTTGATAAGCGCTAATTTGAGCTTGTTTTTTTGATTGCAACATAGATCCTCTCGTAAGGCTAAAGCCCTTGTCTCACACTAAATTTAAGAGTAGCCCGGCCACCCCGGTTTTTCCATCAACTCCAAGGGTTACTCGATACCGCCGACACGAGAACAGGATGGCAGGGACGTAGTGCTTTTCCCTTGCAT
>DAITOW010000165.1:0-265 GCA_036833965.1 Oleiphilaceae bacterium | reverse complement strand
CATCCAGATAGCGAAGGCCTTTCCAACCACCAACTCGTCAGGAACAAAACCCCAGAACCGGCTGTCATTGCTATTGTCACGATTGTCGCCCATGACAAAATAGGACTTCTCGGGCACGATCCATTCGCCCTCTGCTTCGATATTTCTACGCAATTGATGCTCAATCAACTGATGCTGCACCCCGCCCAACTGCTCTTCAAACAGCTTGTAGGGGGCCAGATTTGCCAAGAGGCGCTCATTTACCACCTCGTCATTAATATACAAC
>DAITOW010000164.1:0-6474 GCA_036833965.1 Oleiphilaceae bacterium | reverse complement strand
ATACCAGACTTCATGAAGGGCCTGAACGCCACCCACATCGATAACATCGCGGGACAACACTCGGGTCTCTTCCTCTACCGGCACATTCTTGAATTTGTAGATCATGGCGCACTCCTGCTTTAGGACATAGAAAACACGCAGTGGTGGGCGAGACAGC
Organism: Oleiphilaceae bacterium; assembly: GCA_036833965.1. Classification (GTDB taxonomy): domain Bacteria; phylum Pseudomonadota; class Gammaproteobacteria; order Pseudomonadales; family Oleiphilaceae; genus PZPK01. Next base: position 6,317 of record DAITOW010000164.1, on the reverse strand, counting down.
GATAGAGAAAACAATCTCGGCGTTTGAAGCCATAACCACCGCACAATCAGTATACGAATAGTGGCGACAGCATGTGTCGGGTTCAGAACCAGCCGATCTCAAACTAAACTGAGCGACAGTTAGCGAACGCCAGTCTGAAGTAAAATATTTGGGCTACCCTTACCCCTGTTTTAGCAACATCAATTCAGATAACGAGCACGTGCAGGGGTAACACCACAATGGCTGATGAGAAAAATTCCAACACACAAGAAGTAATCGTCACCGACATAAAAATGCCTTTTATGTCGATGGTGATATTCATGGTCAAATGGGTCATTGCATCCATCCCGGCGTTTATCATTCTCGGGATCATTTTCGCGGTTGCCGCCGTGATCTTTGGTGGCGCGATCGGTGGAATGCATGGGAGGTTTTAGTGATCAGGAGTTGAGCCTGACTACGAAAATTTCGTCTGCGTTCACACAGATAGGTATCCGCGCATACTCACTAGCCCCTACTCGTCCTCTGCATCTTTCAGTTCAGCGAACTTGGCAGCCATGGTCGGGTTGTTTCTGGTCAGTTTTTTTACTGTTAAGTCATCAGCCTTCTTGTTCGCCAAGCGCAAGTTGTTCTCGGAACCAAGCAAGGCATCCTTTGTCTTCTGCAAGTGCGTGATCGTCTTGTCGATTTCTTCAATCGCGGTTTTGAACTTCCTGGAAGCGAGTTCGTAATTACGTGCAAAACCGGTCTTGAATTCGTCCAACTCATCCTCAAAATGTGTAATGTCGATATTCTGTGCTTTTACAATCGCCAGTTCATTTTTGTATTGCAAAGCATTTTGAGCTGCGTTTCTAAGCAGGGTAATCATAGGGATAAAAAATTGAGGACGAATCACATACATCTTTGGATAGCGATGTGACACATCGACAATGCCCGAGTTATAAAGTTCACTATCTGGCTCCAGAAGTGATACCAACACCGCGTACTCGCAATTCTTGTCATTTCGATCTTTATCAAGTTCTTTGAAGAAGTCTTCGTTCTTCTTTTTCGTTGCCGTTTGATCAATCTCGTTCTTCATCTCGAACATAATCGAGACTGACTCGATGCCCTGCTCGTTCATATCACGAAAAATATAATCACCTTTGCTGCCGCCGCGCGCATCGTTGTCCTTCTCAAAATAGGCTTTGGGGAAGGCTGTGGCGCGCAGACGGTTAAACTCATTCTCGCAATGTTGCTCCAGAGTCTCACCGACCATTTTGGTCGATAAGCGAGCCTTCATGTCCTTCAATCGTTCAATTGCGTCATCACGATCCTTGATCTGGATTTCATACCGTTCTTTAAGTGATTTTTCGGCCAGTTCTTTTTCAAGCTGAACACGCTTAACCTGGCTCAGCAACTCACTGCGTTCCTTTTCAGCCTTCATCATGGCTTCAGTGACCGCAGACTTTTGCTCTAGCTCTTTAGAGGAGAGCTGCGACCTTAAAGCCTGAATCTCTGCATCTTTTTTCGCTTCTGTTTCCTGGAGCCTGGACTGAAACTCAGCCTGGGTTAGCCTGCTCTGACTCTCCGTAGAGTGCTTCACTTTGTCCAGTTCTACCGCCAGTGCATCGCGCTGCTTTTCCAGATCCTTAAGTGCCTCGGCTACCGCCAGCTGCTGCGCCACTTCGCCTGCCTCCAGCTTCGCTCTTAGATCCTGAATCTGGCTATCTTTCGCAGCCGCGGATTGCTGTAATTCACTGGTGACCTTTTGTTTTGCAAGCTCAACAGCTGCATTTTTCTCTTTCTCCGCCAGCTCTAAACGCTCATGGATCTGCTGTTCAAACTCACTATCGCGCACTTGCTTCACGATATCGGCATACCCCGCCTCATCAACCTTGAATGCTTTCTGACAGTGAGGACATTTAATTTCATTCATAAGTATTTTCCTGATATTCGTTAATGCGTTGATTTCTAACCACCGCTAGGCACTTTTCTTGTTACCGACCAAAGAGAGGTCAGGTTCTTTGTTAATCTGTCCAAATGGCACATGCACTGCTGGCGCGACCCTGGCGCTTTTGTCCAGATGCACGCGTTGATCATCAAAGAACATGTGCGGTTTATATTGGCCAAGCACGGTGGACTTATCATTACCACCCATAAAGAATGCCTGATTTGGATGGATATTCCAGGCTCGCATAGTATGGATAACCCGCTTATGCGCTGGCGCCGATCGGGCGGTCACAATCGCAACATTCAAGCGTGGCTCATAGCTCTTGTTTTCACGCGCATGACCCTGCTCAAACAATTGAATACGATGAATCTTATCAACAAAAGATTTCAAGGGCCCCGGGTTATGAGCAATGGCACTGTGTTCTATTTCGTGCGCATGAAAAGCGTCCAGATCTTTTGCCTGTTGATACACCACTTCGGACTCATCATCCGCAAGCACGCCATCAAAATCAAATGCCAAACGCAATTCCTTGTCCGAGAGGTCATCGAAACAATGGCTCTGCAAGCATTGGCCTGCGGCATAGCCATTGGCAAGTACACGCCTGACATCGAATTCATTACCCGACAAAAACAGATCGACTCCCAGTGGTTCTATAAAACTAGCGGGCGAACCGCCCTGTAAAAAGTGGGCCTGAGAGATTTTAATGCCATAGGCCTCGGCCGAGTTCATCACTCTCAAACCTGTATTGAGGTTATTCCGGGAAAGCAAAACAACTTCCACCAAAGGCGCAGCAGCACTGAGCTCGTTCAGGCTTAACAAACGGCGAATGAATGGCAGGGCAATTCCGGGAGCAAGCACATTATCTTCATTTTGTAACTGATAACGGGCATACGCCTCTGCACCCTGCTCCCGGAAAACCCGGTCACTTTCTCCAAGGTCAAACAAGGCACTGGAAGCAATACCAATGGTAAGTATATTGTCTTTAACCGTGTCGTTGATGTTTTCTATGCTGATCTCGTTCATCTCTATGACAGCCTCCTATGCAGACATTGCTGCTGGTTTGGTGACAAGCTGGTTCAGATTGGCCAGCAACTTTGGATTACCGAAGCTGCCTTCCGGGGGGATCATTTTCGCGATACCTCCTTCCGGTGTTTCTTCCTCTGCCTTGTAGACAGTCATCACTACTGGAACCGCCGTATTATCGAAGCGCAATATATATTGTGTGCGCGTGTCACTCAGGTTCATGTTCCAGCCAAGATCAATCAGACGGCTGCACTCTGAAAAGTAAGCTAATTGGTAGCTGGTCAAAGCCAAAAGTACGTCGAGCATCTCTTTGATGATATGAAATAGCTGCACAGACTCGCCTTTCAACCAAATACATGAGCGAAGGAATGCCCGCTCCAAAGCATGTTTGGTCAGCGCAACCCTGCGACCGAAAGAACAGGACTCGAGCGGCTTTTTGCGTGAGATGTTCGCGCTACAAAGATAGATTGTATCGTCCCCCTCACCACCTACTTCAAGGTAATAGATACTGGTTTGCTTACGATTATTGCTATTGAGTTCAAATGCACCCAAGCGCTTAAGAAACACATCGCGCATCACATTGAACGCTTTCTTTCCCATTGAACGGGATAAGCTATTGTCCAGAGCATTCGTAAAACGTTGTTCGGCTAAAGCTGCTTTTCTGCGCAGGGCATCAATCACCTTACGAGCCATCAAGTGTGCGTGACGTTCGCTTACTCTGAACTCCGGCACGTTTGCCAGGGTCTCCCTGAATGCTTTTTGGGATTTGATTCCGAGGCGCTCAAGTAGTTCGGGATTAAACTGTGATTGGTTCAAAACTGTGTTCATTTCATTCTCCGCTAGTGTTGGCTTTCTAGCGTTAGAATAACGACCAAAGCGACACTTATTGTCTCAAAAAGCACCCGCAAGAGAAAATATCAGGTTTGTTCTATCCGGTAGATAATCGATACAAGTAATTGTTATTTATATGTTTTTATCGTGGGGAATAACGCTCACGGATTACGTTTGGAAGGAAAATTTGAAGCCACTAAGCTTTAAAACAGCTGATCCAGACTTGTATAAAAAACGCACAAATCGTATAATATGCTCTTAGCGCCGATTTAAACCGACTTGCAGGCGCTTAACAAATTTTGCTAAACAGGAGCCAGAATGTCTGCAGAATATCCTTTTGAATTTCCGATCCACATTACCGTAAATCAGACCCGTGTGGAGGGTATTGGCCTCGTTTCTTCGTGCGCCGTACTTGAGGTCAGAATCACCAAACCTTATCAGGGTTTAAGCATTGATAAGCAACTCACTTTCTTCTCTCGCCTACCTGATCGACAGGTGTTTGGAGACAACGCAATTACGCACGAGTATGCGGAGCGCTTTTTAACCCAGTTGTTTCTTGGAGCACAGCACGCACTGAGCAATCCGTTCAGAGCGGAACAGGCTCTGAAAACGATCGCCTGGCATCGCAAAGAACTCAGTAAGCCCTCGGACAGACCTCGACTGAAGCGTCTGTTCAAGACTGGAGAGTTGAAGCAAAGCGAATACCAGCTTCTGATCAACAAGCATCAAAATGACCGAAGCAAACTCCACCGGAGACAACGGCAAATTGAGGGCTCGTTTATCTATGAGTTATTCGGGGATTTGGCTTGCACTGGCTACCCTAATGGCTGGGAATCCTTCCTGAAAGAACATCTGGCATCACGTCTAACGGCGACCCCGGACTAAGCTCAAGCCGCATTGCAACACTGACTTTGAATATTCAAGTTCTCGCAGCACAGCAGGTCTGTGCTGCCCACATCTATTGAGGTATGTATATGGAAAACGAAAATAGAATGATAGGTGCACTCGTTGGTCTGGCAGCCGGCGATGCTGTAGGCACAACCGTAGAATTCAGCAAAAGAGGCAGTTTCGAGCCGCTCACAGATATGGTCGGTCACGGCCCATTTCAACTCAAGAAAGGTCAATGGACTGACGACACATCCATGGCACTCTGCCTTGGTCACAGTCTGATTGAACAGAACGGTTTTGACGCTCATGACCAAATGCAGCGATATGTGCGATGGAGATTCGAAGGCTACATGAGCAGCACTGGCACCTGCTTTGATATCGGCAATACCGTCGCTCAGGCACTGCATAACTTTCGTATTACGGGCGAGGCGTTCGCCGGTTCAACAGAACCCCGATCCGCAGGAAATGGTTCGATCATGCGCCTCGCGCCGATCCCCATTTATTATCACCGGGATTTGGCAGCGTTGATTCACTATGCAGGTGAAAGCTCCAAAACGACGCATGGCACAGCAATGTGTGTCGACAGCTGCATGCTATTTGCGCAACTTATTCACCGTGCTTTTTCGGCAAACAGCAAGCAGGAGATCTTCGAGAACCTACCAACGGTGTACTCCAAAAAGCTCGATCCAATTATTGATTTGAGCTTCACCAAAGAACGCTATGACGATATCAAGGGAAGTGGCTTCGTGATCGAAAGTATAATCGCCGCCCTATGGTGTTTCTGGCATGCAAATGACTTTCGGGAAGCTATTTTGCTTGCGGCGAATCTCGGTGACGATGCTGACACAACCGCTGCAGTATGTGGGCAGATAGCAGGTGCTTACTGGGGATATGACGCGATCCCTCAAGATTGGAGGGAGGCTCTTACCATGGAAGATGAGATCAAAAATCTCGCGATTAAGTTAATACACAACGCAGGATAAGCAGCAATTTCCGGATCCTTGCTCTCTGCATTTTGCATTCGATTACATTTGAAATGTCTCCCAAAGTTCTAGCACTGCGTAAGGGGTTGAGAGACAAATAGTTTCGACACCTCGCAGGAGAGGCCATTATGAGAGATGCATATTATGTAACGGACGATTTAGACGATGTAGAGGCTCTACAGGCAGAGCTTCTGGAAGCAGGAGTTGAGAGCAAGGATATTTCGGTTTGGAGTGATGACGAACACGACGTGGTTGCGCACCATCTACAACCGGAAAATTCAATACTGAAAACGGACGTGTTGCCCTCAATGCTGAACGGTTTGAAACTCGGCTTGGCCTTAAGCGCGACGGGTTTGATCATCACTTTAGTGTTTGGACTGCACATGAGTGACTACGCGAGTGCGATCGTGATACTGAGCCTATTTATCATTGGTTTCTGCACTTGGGAAGCAGGTTTGCTAGGCCTGCATCGCGTACATCGTGACTTCAAGCGGGCGCGCCAGTTTCTAAGCAATAACAAACACATTGTGCATTTGCACGTTAGCGATCACCTTGCGCGCTCAGCAGCCCTTGCCATTGCCCGCCATCCAAAAATAGCGCCCGTCGATTTTAGGAAGGTTGCTTAAGCGGAAGTCACAGAGTCCATTAGGGCTGAGTACGCTCAAAAGATGGGGCGGCGTTGGTGC
>DAITOW010000163.1:0-6503 GCA_036833965.1 Oleiphilaceae bacterium | reverse complement strand
ATCCATCTGGCTGTCCCTCAAAGCGAGCGCGCATTATAAATATCTGCAGACTCGGTGCAACACTTTTCGCCCTTAAATTGCACTTTTTTGTGTGTCAAAATGTTAACTGCTCAACCACTGTACAAATCGGCTACTTTACAGCCAGATTTCGGGGTTTTCGGAGAAAAAAGGGAAGTCTAAGCAGAAGCAAAGCCATTACGATGGAACCAAAAACAAGCGCCTCAAAATAATCTGCGCGGGCCTGCCAATAAACATGAACAACTATCGCTACCGCAGCGATGTACACCATACGATGAAGACGCTTCCAATTTTTACCAAGCTTGCGAATCGCATGTTTGGTTGAAGTAAGCGCAAGAGCCAACAGAATTAAAAAAGCGCCCACCCCCATTACAATATAAGGCCTCTTATACAGATCCTCGACAAAATTCTGCCAATCGACAAGAAATGCACCATAAGAAAGTACATGAAGAAGAGCATAAAAAAACGAATACAAACCAAGCATTCGTCGATACCCGACAAACGAAGGCAAAAACTTGATCTTTCGCAGCGGGGTGATTGATAAAGTTAATATAAGCACAATGAGCGCAGTCTCACCAAGCAGGTCGACCAATGCCTTGGCCGGCTCAGCGCCCAAGCGATTCGCAAATGCCAGGTAAAAGATAATTACCGCCGGCACTAAAAAGCCTACGAACACCAAGAATCGAACTAAGAGCCCTCTTGATCGACTAGCCATCAGAAATTCTTTTTCAAATCCATGCCGGCATAAAGCGATGCAACTTCTTCCGCATAACCATTAAACATTAGCGTCTTTATACGATTGGGACTGAAGAGAGAGCTCGGCAAACGACGTTCAGTTTTCTGACTCCAACGTGGATGATCCACCTCGGGATTCACGTTTGAATAAAAGCCATATTCCGAAGGCCCGGCCTTCTCCCAACTGGTCAACTCACGTTTCTCTGCGAAGCGAATTTTTACTATCGACTTAATACTTTTGAAACCGTATTTCCATGGAACGACAAGCCTTAACGGCGCCCCATTTTGGTTGGGCAATTCCTTCCCATACATTCCTACAGCCAACATAGTGAGTGGATGCAATGCCTCGTCCATCCTCAACCCTTCCACATAAGGCCAGTCTATAGACGAGCTAAATGACCTCACTCCTCGCATTTCGGATGGTCGATTTAAGGTTTCAAAGGAAATATATTTGGCAGAACCCTGCGGTTCAAGACGGTCTATTAGGGACTTTAACGGAAAGCCTACCCAAGGAATGACCATCGACCATGCCTCAACACAACGCAATCGATAAATCCGCTCTTCCAACACGATGCCTTTAATTAAATCTTCAAGAGCGAAGGTCCCCGTCTTATTTGCCAAACCTTCCACAGAAACAGACCAGGGATCCACCGCCATCGCATGCGCGTAACGAGCCGGATCATCTTTGCCAGTGCCGAACTCATAAAAATTGTTGTAGGAGGATGCAGTATCAAAAGGCGTTGTTGCTTCACCGGAAGCATAGTCGCGAGTCTTAATACTCGAAAAGGCACTGCTCGGAACAGGAGCCGAAAAGGTAAGCGGGGAGCCCCCCAGGAAAGTAGCGCCCAACCCAACACTAGCACCCATTGCTAGCAACTTGCGACGACTTAGATAAGCACTCTCCGAAGTAATTTCCGAAGAGCGCGGTTCTGAACTTGATTTGAGTTTAATAAGCATAGCGTGACTTTTCCGTTTCCGGGCTTACAAGAAGCAGTCATTCTTAGACATACTCAGAAAGAAAAGTTCCTTCGAAGCCGCTATTTGTTTCTTGCCTTGCGGAAAAGGCTTAAAACCGGACCTGACGCCGCATAGATCACAAAACCCAAAGGCAATACAAAAGAAGGCTCCATAGCAATAACGGCAAAAACGAGCACCATTATTAACACTTCCCGAAACGATACTCGACGCTTCAAATCAAATTCTTTAAACGAGTTATAAAGCACGTTACTCACCATGAGAACACCCGCACTAGCAACGAACACCATGGTCACGAGCGTAAGAAAGGTGGTTTGTTCAAAGCTATGGAATACCCACACAAACCCTGCAACCAATGCAGCCGCGGCTGGGCTCGGAAGCCCTACAAAGTAACGTTTATCAACAGAACCGATTTGCGTATTAAAACGCGCCAGCCTCAATGCCGCACCCGCCACATAAATGAACGTCGCGACCCATCCAATCTTTCCAAGGGATTGCAAATTCAAAGAGAAAGCAACTAACGCCGGCGCAACTCCGAACGCAACCATATCAACCAAGCTGTCATACTCGGCACCGAACGCACTTTGAGTGTTGGTCATTCGAGCAACGCGACCATCCAATCCATCAAGGATCATGGATACAAAAATGGCAATCGCTGCATTTTCGAAATTGCCATTCATAGCAGCCACAATGGCATAAAAACCTGAAAACAAAGAGGCCGTTGTAAAAAGATTGGGCAACAAATAAATGCCGCGCCCTCGCCGTTTAACTTTTTCAACTTTCTCGGCATCTTCCTGCTCAGAAGCCTCTACCAGTTCAGGTTCAGAGACACCTTCGGACCCCACCTCAGATTCAGAAAGCTTTTTCTTGTCTAGATCATCACTCATGCGACTTGTTAACCACCCCTTCAAAAAAAACGGCCCACAGAATAACTTCTGCAGGCCGTTAATTGTAGCGCTAAATGAGAGAAGTGCTTAGTTCTTCTCTTTGTCTACGATCTTGTTTGATGCAATCCAAGGCATCATCTCACGCAATTTCGCACCAGTCTCTTCGATTGGATGCGCAGCGTTATTACGACGATATGCAGTCATTGATGCGTAGTTAGTTGCACCTTCCTGAATAAACATCTTCGCGTACTCACCATCCTGAATACGCTTAAGCGCATTACGCATTGCTGCACGCGACTCAGCGTTAATAACTTCTGGACCAGTCACGTACTCACCATACTCAGCGTTATTTGAGATGGAGTAGTTCATGTTTGCGATGCCGCCTTCGTACATCAAATCTACGATCAACTTCAGCTCATGCAAACACTCAAAGTAAGCCATTTCTGGCGCATAACCGGCTTCAGTAAGCGTCTCAAAACCAGCTTTAACAAGCTCAACTGCACCACCACAAAGAACAGCTTGCTCACCAAAAAGATCTGTTTCGGTTTCGTCTTTGAACGTTGTTTCGATGATACCGGTACGACCGCCACCAACACCACTTGCATAAGAAAGCGCAACATTTTTCGCCTGACCAGATGCATCCTGGAACACAGCGATCAAATCAGGAATACCACCACCCTTAACAAACTCGGAACGCACAGTGTGTCCTGGCGCCTTTGGAGCGATCATGATGACATCAAGATCTGCACGAGGAACTACTTGGTTGTAGTGGATCGCGAAACCATGAGCAAAAGCCAAAGTACCGCCTTGCTTGATGTTCGGCTCAATCTCATCTCTGTAAAGAACAGACTGGAACTCGTCCGGAGTAAGAATCATAACAACATCCGCGCCTGCAACCGCTTCAGCAACTGGCTTAACAGTCAAACCGTGTGCTTCCGCTTTTGCCACAGATGAAGAACCTGTTCGCAAACCAACAACTACATCAACGCCAGAATCTTTCAGGTTACATGCGTGCGCATGCCCTTGTGAACCGTAACCGATAATCGCAACTTTCTTGCTCTGGATAATCGAAAGATCACAATCTTTATCGTAATAAACTTGCATGGATTCTCCCCAATTTCTTGTGCACAACATCAACATTAGTGCGCACTAAACATTAATTTAAAGACTTAAAACTTTTTCACCACGCGCAATGCCTGAAACACCGCTGCGAACCACTTCAAGAACAATACCCTCGGGCAATGCTCGAATAAAGGCGTCCAACTTATCGCTGTCGCCCGTCACCTGCAGGGTATACACCGCGCTGTTGACATCGACGATTTGACCACGAAATATCTCAACCGTCCTTGCCACTTCGCTGCGTTGCGAACCGACGGCCTTCACCTTAACCAACATCAACTCCCGCTCGATGTGACTTCCCTCAGTCAAATCGACAAGTTTCACCACCTCAATCAATTTATTTAATTGCTTGGTGATTTGTTCAATGACCTTATCGGAGCCGGATGTAGTCACCGTTAGACGAGACAAAGACTCATCTTCGGTCGGCGCTACGGTCAAGGTTTCGATGTTGTAATTACGCTGAGAAAACAGACCTACCACTCGAGACAATGCTCCAGGCTCGTTCTCAAGCAAGACAGAAATAATACGTCTCATGCTTATGTCCTCTCCGTCTTGCTTAGCCACATGTCGTTCATGGAACCCCTTGCAATCTGCATTGGATAAACATGTTCGAGCGGATCAACATATACATTGATGAAAACAAGCTTGTCTTTCATCGCAAACGCCTTTTCAAGCGTAGGCTCCAACTCATCCAGTTTGCGGACAGTCATACCGACATGGCCATACGCCTCTACCAAACCTTCAAAGTTCGGCAACGACTCCATGTAAGAGTGCGAGTGGCGCGACTCATAATTCATGTCTTGCCACTGCTTAACCATGCCAAGCGCCTGGTTATTCAATAACAATACTTTCAATGGAAGATTGTATTGTTTACAGGTCGAAAGCTCCTGAATATTCATTTGAATACTGCCTTCGCCGGTTACACAAACAACCTCACTGTCAGGGAAATTAAGTTTAATTCCCATTGCCGCAGGCAAACCAAAGCCCATCGTCCCCAAACCGCCAGAGTTAATCCACTGATTTGGCTTATCGAACTTGTAGTACTGCGCAGCGAACATCTGGTGCTGACCCACATCCGAAGTCACGAAAGCCTTTCCTTTGGTGACTTTGTACATTGCTTCAATTGCTTGCTGAGGCTTGATGCTGTCCTGAGTCGAAGGCTCATAACGACCACCATGAAATTCGCGCCAGCTATTAACCTTCGCCCACCATGAAGCCAACGCCTCTTGGTCAGGTTTGCCACCAAGCTCATCCAAAACAGCATGAAGATCTTTCAATACCGAACCCACAGGGCCAACAATTGGCACATCTACCTTAATGGTTTTTGAGATGTTTGCCGGATCGATATCAACATGAATAATGCGAGCGCTAGGACAAAACTTGTCTGTACCGTTTGTTACGCGGTCGTCAAAACGCGCTCCAATAGCGACAACAAGATCCGCGTGATGCATTGCCTGATTCGCTTCGTAAGAACCATGCATTCCCAGCATACCGAGGCTATGCTCACCTGTACCCGGATAAGCACCAAGCCCCATAAGCGTGCATGTCACAGGGAAGTTCAAGCGCTTGACCAACTCTGTTAGCTGCTTTGACGCACCACCAATAATAACGCCGCCACCGGCATAGATCACAGGACGTTTCGCCTTTAACAGCATCTCTGCAGCCTTGCGAATCTGACCAGAGTGACCACGAGTTGGCGGGGAGTAAGAGCGCAATTTCACTTTCTTTGGATAGTGATATTCAAATCGCTCATTCGGCGCAGTCATATCCTTTGGAATATCGATAACCACCGGACCAGGGCGCCCTGACTCAGCTATATAGAATGCCTTCTTGATGACTTCCGGGATTTCGGAAGGGTGCCTGATCGCCATATTGTGCTTAACAATAGGACGGGAAACCCCCATCATGTCGGTTTCCTGAAAGGCATCTTCACCAATCAAGTTCGATGGGACCTGGCCGCACAAGACGACCATTGGAATAGAATCGGTAAACGCCGTTGCGATACCCGTAATCGTGTTGGTCGCACCCGGACCAGACGTTACCAATACAACTCCCGCTTTACCTGCCGCACGCGCATAACCATCAGCCATATGGACTGCAGCCTGCTCGTGACGAACTAGAATATGTTTTACTTTATCCTGACGAAACAGCGCGTCATAAATATGAAGCGCAGCTCCACCTGGATATCCGTAGATGTACTCAACTCCTTGGTCAGCAAGAGAGCGAGCAATCATATCGGCGCCAGACAATAGCTCCACGATAATTACCTTTTTTAAAACAAAATGTGTATGTCTATGGAAGCTTAATCCGAGTAACGCTCGCTTCTTTTGGAAGCGTTTTCGATGCAAATTTAGTGAACTTTCTTTGAATGTTATGGCGGGGAGTAACGCCGAGAAAACACGTACATTTTTTTAACGCGAGTTCTAAGTCAACAAACAATGTTGCCGTCGCAACAGTTCAGCTCACTGGGGGGATAAGAAAACCACTAGGAAAGGCCTCTACAAACTACCCCGGATCTAAGCGAACCGCAATTCTGACATTTAATTAACCAGAGTCAACATCTGAGCCCGTTTTTTGCCTGTTTAAATGCAAATTCCATCGAAAAACAAGCCAAATTCGCAGTTTGGTTTATAGTTAAAGCTACAAGCTAATGATTCCCTTACTAATTTTGAGTGTTTTTTTATGAAAATTGCACAAGCAACAAAACAGTTGGCGCTGACTTTTTTTATGGGAGCAGTTGCGCTTTCCGTCAGTGCCGAAATATACAAG
>DAITOW010000162.1:0-6528 GCA_036833965.1 Oleiphilaceae bacterium | reverse complement strand
CTCGGTAATGCGCCGCAGCATGTCTCTCTTGAAGCCGCGAACATTGTCGGCGAACCCAACGAGAACACCGAGTGGGTCGAAATCATTCCGAAAACAGCCGTTGAGCCCGGTAGCGAAAACCTGATTGAAGTGGCAGACCAAAGCTCGGAACAAGTATGGACGCATGTACGTTTTAATATGTACCCGGACGGTGGTGTTGCCCGCTTGCGCGTTTACGGCGATGTCGTGGTTAACCCTGCCCACTTTCTTCCGAATGAACCTGTCGATCTTGCTTACATCAAAAACGGCGCACGCCCGCTTGTTTGTTCCGACATGTTCTTCAGCCACATGCAGAACCTGATCATGCCACAGCGCGGCGCGAACATGGGTGACGGCTGGGAAACAAAACGTCGTCGTACCGTTGGTGACGCGGCGATTGACCGCAATAACGACTGGCTGGTACTGCAACTGGCGACCAAGGGAAGCATCAACAAGATACTTGTCGACACTTGCCACTTCAAAGGCAACTACCCGAACGGTTTCTCGCTTGAGGGCGCGGTACTTACAGAAGAACAGGCTGCAGATACAGCTTTGCTTGAATTTGATGCAACGCAAGACGCCTTGACGGCAGGCCGCGAAGCGCCAAGCCCGATTAAGTGGGTTGAAATCATGCCGCGCACAGCTCTGCATGCAGACCGTGAACACACCTATACCGAAGAAGTTCAAAACACCGAACAGAGCTTTACGCATATCCGAATCAAGATGTATCCGGACGGTGGTATCAGCCGCCTGCGTCTCTGGGGTTATCCAGAGAGCCAGAACTAGGAACAGGTGACTTGCATGGCAGATTTAACGTACACACTGGAAGAGCTGAATGCACTTAACGCTGAAGACGCGAACTTCGCGTTCAGCAATTGCTGCACCGCTTCGCGCTGGGTTGCCGGCATGGTTGAAGCGCGCCCTTTCGCATCGATTGAAGCTTGTCATCAGGCAGCGAAGGAACTTTGGGCAACAATGCAGGAAGCCGACTTTCTCGAAGCCTTTGAAGGCCACCCGAAAATCGGTGATGTTACCAGCCTTCGCGAAAAATATGCACACACCAAGAAGCTAGCTTCCGGCGAACAGTCTTCGGTCAACGAGGCGGACGAAGCGACCATTCAGGCTCTTGCTCAAGGCAACACGGATTACGAAAACAAGTTCGGTTTTATCTTCATTGTCTGCGCCACTGGTAAAAGCGCTGCCGAAATGAACGAGCTATTGCAACAGCGCTTGCCGAACGATCGCGACACAGAGCTGCAAAACGCCGCAGGCCAGCAAGCACTGATCACCGCAATTCGGATTGATAAGTTGCTTGTTGGTTGAATTAGAAGTCGAACGTCTGAAGCTAGGCATCTGACGCAAAACAATGGATTCCCGCCTGCGCGGGAATGACGAGTCAGAAATTAGCGGGAATGACGAGTGGGGAAAGGTCGTTCAACGCGCAGGGCGCTTTTGTCCCGCCTGCGCGGGAATGACGGAAGAATTAGGAACATTGCCAATGTCAGGGTGCGATGAGAGAACATTCGCATCGGACAAATTTACGGTGCTGCGATAGAAACGCCATAGACAAGGCAAATACGCGCACAACGAAGGAGCTTACACGAAGTAAGTGACTGAGTGAGCACGGAATTAACGCAGTAAATGGCGTTCCTATAAAGCATTACACGAGTTACTAAAGTAGGAAAAACTAATGGCGAGCCCAATTACTACACACGTACTGGATACTAATTTAGGCGGCCCCGCCGCCGACATCGCAGTCGAACTCTTCAAACAAGTCGATGGCGAGTGGGTGAAAATCGCTGAAGGCGTGACCAACAGCGACGGCCGGATTACCGATTGGCTGGAAGGACAGGAGCGCGAAAAAGGCATCTACCGTATCGTATTTGATACCGACGGTTACTTCGAGAAGCAAGGCAAGACCTGTTTCTACCCGAGCGTGAACTTCGACTTCCGTATCGAAAAGCCGGAAGAGCACTACCATGTGCCTTTGCTGGTTTCAGCTTACGGCATCTCGACCTATCGAGGCAGCTAGGCGCATGGCGACGTATAAACTCACGCCAAAGCCTCTAACGGCAGAAGCCTTCGCCCCCTTCGGTGAAGTGGTTCAGTGCGAAGGCAATACGCCGATCATGATTAATGACGGCAATACAGAGCGCTACCACAATCTGGTAAGCACTGAAGTCGAGTTCGCGGACGATAAAATCATCATTAATATTTTTCGCGCACAGCCACGCACGATGCCGATGAATATTCGCATGATGGAGCGTCACCCCAAGGGCTCCCAGTCGTTTCACCCCCTATCGGGTGAAGAGTATCTGGTGCTTGTTGGCGACCCGGTAGAAGACCTCAAGCCGGAGAATCTGCACCTGTTTCTGGCAAGGAAGGATCAGGGCGTGAACTACAGAAAAAACACCTGGCATCACCCGGTGCTCGGTCTGAACAAGGTTTGCGACTTTCTGGTTGTTGATCGCAAGGGCGAAGGCAACAACTGTGAAGAAATCCATTTTTCTGATGAAGACAACATCGAAATTTCACTTTAGCTGTAAAGACTGAACTATGAGCATCAAACTTTTTCGCGCCTCTGTTTTGCACTTCTTGTCAGACCCGGATGTGAATGGCGACAAGGCGTATCAATTTTTTGCCGACGGCGCACTGGTCGTTGAAAACGGCCACGTAGTTGAACTTGGCGAAGCCAGGGAATTGCGGGGCAAGTATGCAGATGCAGAGCTTGTCGATTATTCGGGCAAGCTGATCATTCCCGGCATGATCGACACGCATATCCACTTCCCTCAGGTTGAAGTCATCGCCTCTTATGGCGAGCAACTTCTGGACTGGTTGAACAACTACACCTTCCCGGCTGAGCGTCAATTTGAGGACAAGGAATACGCATCGAAAATTGCAAATTTCTTCCTTGATGAGCTGTTGAAATGCGGCACCACGACAGCGCTCGTATTTGGCACCGTCCACAAGCAAAGTGTCGAGGCCTTCTTCGAAGCATCGGAAAAGCGCAATACACGCATGATCTGCGGCAAGGTGATGATGGATCGTAACGCGCCGGAGTTTCTCACCGACACTCCGGAAAGTGCTTACGAAGACAGTAAAGCCCTGATTGAGGCCTGGCACGAAAAAGGCCGTCAGCTCTATGCCATTACGCCACGCTTTGCGATCACCTCAACGCACGAGCAACTCGAAAAAGCAGGCCAGTTGATGGCCGAATATCCTGATGTATTTATGCAAACGCACATCAGCGAGAACAAAGACGAGGTCGCCTTTGTTCGTGAGTTGTTTCCTGAAGCAAAAGACTATTTAGATGTCTACGATGAATTTGGTCTTTTAGGCCCACGCTCGGTATTTGCCCACGGCATACACCTTGAACCGCGCGAGCATGCTCGTCTGCGTGAAACCGGTGCCAGTGTCAGCTTCTGCCCTACTTCAAACCTGTTTCTGGGCAGCGGCTTGCTGGATGTCGCCAAGCTTGAGGAGGAACAAGTCAGCTATTCGGTCGCAACCGATGTTGGCGGTGGCACCAGTTTCTCCATGCTGCAAACGCTCAATGAGGCGTACAAGATTTGTCAGCTTCAGGGTCAAAAATTAAGTCCTCTCAAGAGTTTATACCTGGCAACCTTGGGCAATGCGAAATCCCTGCAGCTGGATGACAAAATCGGATCGTTCCAAAGCGGTCGGGAAGCTGACTTCGCGGTGCTGGATTTTGATGCCACACCGTTGATGAGCCTCAAACAATCAAAGTGCACAACGCTGGACGAAAAGCTGTTTGCAATGATCATTCTGGGCGATGACCGCGCAGTAAAAGCAACCTATGTCGCGGGCGAATGTGCCCACGAAAGAAACTAATCTACTGATACAAGGAGAATAACTGTGGAAGCGTACTTTCTGGAATGGTTGAACCTATTCTTCCGATGGTTCCATGTTATCGCGGGTGTCGCGTGGATTGGAGCATCGTTCTATTTCGTCTGGCTGGACAACAGCCTGGAAAATCCACCGCAATGGAAAAAAGACAAGGGCATCGGCGGCGACCTCTGGGCCATCCACGGCGGCGGTTTCTATGAAGTCGCCAAGTATAAGCTTGGGCCGGAAGCCATGCCGCAGAACCTGCACTGGTTCAAATGGGAAGCTTACACAACATGGCTCACCGGCATGGTCATGCTCTGGATCATTTACTATGTGGGTGCCGAGAGCTTTCTGATCGACAACAGCAAGCTTGAACTAAGTCAGTGGGAGGCCATAGGCCTGGGCATGGGTTTTATCGCTGCCGGCTTCGCAGTGTATGAGATTCTGGTAAAAACTCCTTTGCGTCACAAGAACGGAGCATTTGGCCTCGTGCTCTTTGCGTTTCTCACTTTTATGGCGTGGCTTGCAGACCAACTATTTTCAGATCGCGGTGCGTACATTCACGTTGGCGCGCTAATCGGCTCGATCATGGCGGGTAACGTATTCTTCGGCATCATGCCTTCGCAGCGCGCATTGGTTGAAGCGGTACAACGCGGAGAAGCTCCAGATCCAAAATATGGTGCATTCGCCAAGTTGCGTTCAACGCACAACAACTATCTGACGCTACCGCTCATCTTTATCATGATCAGCAACCACTACCCGATGACCTACTCTCACGAATATGGCTGGGCGGTGCTGGCGGCGATTATCTTCATTACCGGTTTTGCACGTCACTTCTTTAATCTGCGCCACCGCGGACAGTTCAAACCGGCGATACTTGTGATTGCGGCGATCATGCTGGTTGCGCTGGCCGGAGTGATGGCGCACACCAAAAAAGTCGTGGCTCCGTCAGAAAATGCAGCTGTCGTCAGTGACAGCAAAGCCATGGAGATCATCACTGCACGTTGCGTGAGCTGCCACGCCAACCAGCCAACCCAGCCCGGTTTTGAAGCTGCAGGTGCACCGGCGGGCGTAGTGCTGGAGGATTTGAACACAGTTATCGCAATGAAGGTAAAACTGCTTGAGGTCACTCAATCCGGCTATATGCCACTGGCAAACATGACCCAAATGACCGACGAAGAACGTCAGCAAATCATCGACTGGCTGGCATCAAAATAGTTTCTTGTTGAGCACCTTCCCGTTTGGGAGCATTGCTTGATATTGTTATGGGGGCGCTCCGGCTCCCTTTTTTTGTTTTTGGAATTGAGGGCTAGTACTTGGGATATTCAGGTTTCGACCTGAAGGTCGAGTTAAGAAGTAACTCTATAGTTAGTTGGCGAGACGAACTTTATACGTTTGTTCCTGTCGGCGGCGGCCGGATCTTCAGGTTTCGAGCTGAGGGTCGAGCAAACAGTAACTTTAGCTTTGCAAACTAGTCTGCTTCAGTTTTCGTCTGATGACGACTTAGGGACTTTGCTCTGCCAAAGTCCCTAAGAACCCAAAGGCAGTCCCTACTAAGCCACCCTTTGGGTGCACTGCGCGACTCTCTTTATTCAAGCGTCTGCGGAACTCGCTACGCTCAGACAGTCCTCGACGTGTTTCTTGAATAAAGTTCGTTGCTCGTTGGCTTAGAAGGTGTTTTGGTGGAATCACAAACTTTATCCAAATAAAGCTCCCCCAAGTGAATTGCACCCTTCGAGATGGGGTTGCCGCTTCGATAAATTTAGTCATAACCATCAAACTTGATCGAAGCAAAACAGCCTTCTCGAAGGATGAGCGACTGCCAGTTAAAAATGGAGAAAGCGAGGACTGTCCGAAATCCGCGAAGCGGATAAGTTCCGCAGCGCCATTTTTAACAAAGACGCGAGTGTACCCGAAGGGCCGAAGAGCAGGTACGCACTTCTTTGGTCCTTTCTTGTGCGAGCAAGAAAGGACATAAAAATGGGAAAAGAAGTACTACATTAGCCTTATGGGCGCAGAGATACCGGATCAAGTCCGGCATGACATACAACAACCAAACCGGACGATAAATGCAAATAGAAACCTGGCTCCTCTACTTCACCGCGATTGTCATCGTCATCGCAATACCCGGCCCGCTCTCTTTGCTGATGGTGAACAGCACTCTGAAACTGGGAATACGCGCATCTGCTCCTGTGATCTTCGGTGGCAGTCTTGCCTCGAGCGTGCTTCTCATTGTTTCGGCATCCGGGCTTGGAGCGATCATCGTCAGTTCTGAATTACTATTTAATATGATTCGCTATGCCGGTGCAGCGTATTTGTTCTATCTTGGCGTCAAACTGATCTGGCCGTCAAAGCAGGAACAGGAAGCGCACTCGAAGACCAGTGAAACCGATACTCTGCCCGATCATAAGACGTCACTGTTTCAGCAAGCTTTTGTTCTTGGTATCTCAAATCCAAAAGACATCCTGTTCTTCATTGCGCTGCTGCCTCAATTTGTCGATCCAAACTCTGGTTTACTGCAACAACTTGTCGTCATCGTCGGTTCATGGTTCATCGCAGATTGTCTCTGCAAGCTAGCCTACGGACTGGCAGCGAAAAGTGTTTCGGGAGTATTTACAGATCCAAAAAACCAACGCAGGTTAGATTTGGTCTCTGCAGCGT
>DAITOW010000161.1:0-6531 GCA_036833965.1 Oleiphilaceae bacterium | reverse complement strand
ATCTTCTCCATTCGTTTGGCGCGTGAAGTCGCTTGCTTGGCTTTCGATGCATTGGCAGAAAAGCGGTTTACAAAGGCCTGAAGCTCTTCGATTTCTGCTGATTTCTTGGCGTTCTCCGAATGCAACTGTTCTTGAACGAGATTTGCGGCAGCTGTATAGGCCTCATAGTTCCCCGGATAGATGCGTAGTTCGCCATAGTCGATGTCGGCCATGTGCGTGCACACCGAGTTCAAAAAGTGACGGTCGTGCGAGATGATGATCATCGTACACTTACGCTCGTTCAGAATATCCGCCAGCCATTCAATGGTGTGGATATCGAGGTTGTTGGTTGGTTCGTCCAAAAGAAGAATGTCAGGGTTGGCGAACAGTGCCTGAGCCAACAATACACGAAGCTTCCATCCCGGGGCGACTTGAGACATCAAGCCAAAGTGCAGCTCTTCTGCGATACCTGCGGACAGCAGCAGTTCACCGGCACGACTCTCTGCGCTGTAGCCATCCATCTCGGCGAACTGGGTTTCCAGATCAGCAACACGCATGCCTTGTTCTTCGGTCATTTCCGGCAGGCTATAGATATACTCACGCTCTTGTTTGACTGCCCATAGTTCTGCGTCACCCATGATCACCGTATCAACGACTGTATATTCTTCGAAGGCAAATTGATCCTGGCGCAGGGTACCGAGCTTTTCACCTGGGGTGATCGACACGTTTCCGGCGGTCGGTGCCAGATCGCCGCTTAGGATCTTCATGAAAGTTGATTTGCCGCAACCATTTGCGCCGATCAGACCATAGCGATTGCCGTTGCCGAATTTTGCTGAGATGTTTTCAAAGAGAGGCTGAGCGCCAAACTGCATCGTGATGTTAGAGGTGGAGATCAAGGAGTTGTCCTGCTGATATATGTAAAGCGCGTAAAGCGCGCTAAAGGCTTTCAACGTTTGGAAAAAGGCCAAAATAAAGGGCGCGAACTATAAGGATTTGGAGCTGGAAAGTCGATAGCAATTGGTTAACTTCTGTGCAATCAAAAGACGAAAATTTATGCTCTCATGCTGGGAAGCTCTGCTGCGAAATAATTTTACAGTTTTTGACGTTTTTGGTTTTGTTTTGACCGGTTGGTTAGGTATTATGCGCGCAACTTCACACTTTTAGAGATTTATTATGCATTTATTAGCTTTTATGATTGTCCTTCGCATGGCCAGTCGCTCCCGTACTCCAACCGTTCAGAGCACTGACCAGTACCGTCGAGACATCTAGTACTGAGTTACATCCCTTCAGTTTGCTCGCTTTAACTCTGAAGCAATAACAAGCGAACGCCAGTTTTAGCTTTCAGTATGGTCGGTACAAAGCTCTGTAGCGGCCATGCTAAGTGGCTCGGTTTTATCTGAGTCGATCCAGCGAATGATATCTTTAAAAACCTCTTCTGCCTGCAGATCGCGTGTCAGCATGTGATACCCGTTCGGGTAGAGTTGAAAGTTGAATTCAGCGTCTGACTTCTCGAACCTTGCGAGCATGTCGCAGGTTGGCTCGGCGGGAATGACTTCGTCGTTTTGCCCATAAAGAATGAGTGACGGCAATGTAGGTGAGGTGCCGGAGACTGACAAAGCCTTGTCCATCAGGTTTGTTAAACCATACACCGCATCGATTCGTGTCTCCTTGATCACTAATTCGTCACGCCCCATTTCACGTAAGGCCTCAATATTGTCTGTTGGTACGATCTCCAGGCTTTCGCCCGTCGGTGTCCAGGAGGGGGCAATTCGCACAGCCAGTGCCAGTGCCCACCGCTGGTACCACGGTTGGGTCTCGCGCCCCCATACAGCTGGGGCGAGCAGCACAACACCATCAATCGCGCCAAGCTGCGCAGGTTCACCCTCAGCAATAGCAGAGAGAATTACAGCACCACCCATGCTTTCGCCTACCAGATAAATAGGTATCCGGGCATGCTGTTGCTTTAAGGTTTGAGTGATTTCCAGTAGGTCAGATTCGAGTACCCCACCTTCGGGCCAAATACCTCGGTAGTCAGTGGCGCCGAAACCTCTTTGGTCGTAGGCATAGCAGGCAACATCGCGAGTGTTGAGATATCGGCACATTGATGAAAATGCGCGGCTGTAATCATTGAAGCCATGCAACGCGATCACAAGTGCTTTCGGTTGGAGCGGTTGCTCAATCTCGTTGTATAGCGGAAGACGGTAGCCATCGCTGGTTATAAAAGCATTATTCGTTAACGAGGGTTGAACCGTTACCTCAGATTTTGGCTGTTTAAGTGGAGATGCACAGGCACTCAAGAGCAACAGGATGCAAAGTGCTGTTGGTATGCAGAGCGAGAAGAGAGGCATTTTTCCGGAGGCCATAGGCTAGATTCAGGCGTTCAAAAAGTGGCTATGCTTGCCCAGGGTATCGCCTGATGGGTTCTCGCCACAGCGATAATATACGCGAAGATAAGTAGTGAAATCACAAAACAAGTGGCTCGAATAGCCTGAGTCCTCCCGCGTTTTAGAGCAAAGGTTCCGAAGATGATGTAAGCAATCAGTGCTGCGACTTTTGCGCTTAACCATGCGTCATGAACAGGATATTGCTGAATGGTGATCGTCAGTGCAATTGCGCTAGCCAGGAGCAGAGAGTCGATGATATGGGGAAGTACTCGTACCGCTTTCTTTTGAAGTAATGGCGAGTCAATGAACATCCAGAACCCGCGAAGCGAGAAAGAAATCAGTGTCAGGACTGCGCACGTCATGTGTAGGTGTTTCAGGAATAGGTAAGACATTTAACAGGGTCTCGTTAACAGATTCTCGGTAGTGGATCTGAATAGCGCCAGTCGACAAGCCGACGACCTCCGTAGAGAGTCTGCATCTCAACATAAGCGCCACTGTCGCTGGATACTTCACCGATGATCGCAGCGCCTCTTCCCAGGGGATTGCCTCGCATTGTTTCTAGCAGGCGATCTGCGATTGGGGAATCACAAATGGCGACCAATTTCCCTTCGTTTGCCAGATACAGCGGGTCTAGTCCAAGGATCTCGCAATATGCCGCAACAGCAGGTTGAACACTTAGGTCGGATTCGCTGATGATGAAATTCCGGTTGGCGCTCTGTGCAAGCTCGTTCAGAGTTGCGGCCAAGCCTCCTCTTGTAGGGTCACGCATGCAGCGGATATGTTCGATGTAGGGCAGCATGCCCGCCACCAAACTGTCCAGTGCGGCCGAATCACTTTTTAAAGCGCCTATTTGTGCGGCATTGCTTGCACTTAATCCTTCGCGCTGGGCCATGATTGTCATGCCGTGCTCACCGATGCTTCCGCTCAGGATGATTTTGTCTCCAGGGCGAATCGATTTGGCGCTTAAACTCGCATTATGCTCGATGACTCCGATTCCGGTGGTATTGATAAACACTCCGTCGCCATTTCCGCGTTCGACGACTTTCGTGTCTCCAGTGACGATACTGACATGACTTTGTTTGCAGGCGTTTGCCATCGATTGCACGATGCGTTTTAAGTCACTTAGAGCAAAGCCCTCCTCAAGTATGAAGGCCGCGGTGAGAGCAATAGGTCGCGCTCCTGACATGACCACGTCGTTGATTGTTCCATGCACCGCAAGGCTACCGATATCGCCGCCAGGGAAAAACAGTGGCGAAATAACGTGGCTATCGGTCGCAACGACAATGCGCCCGTCAGGTTTGTTCAGTGTTGCCTGGTCTTCGCCTGCGTATAGGGCTTCGTTGTCGAACTCTTTGACAAATAAGTCCTGAATGAGCGTTTGCATTGCGCGTCCGCCGCTGCCATGAGCGAGCTCGACGATGCCATCTTCAAAGTCAATGCTCATTGTGGACAGGGCTCCGATGGGCTTTTGAGTGGTATTGGTAGTAGGCTGAACAGGCGCCTTCGGACGAAACCATGCAGGAACCCAGCGGGTTTTCCGGAGTACAGGGATTGTTGAACAAAGGGCAGTCCAATGGCGACTTTCTACCTGTTAGAACAGCAGGGCATTCGCAGGCTTTGTAAGGCTTGGCCTCACGCGCTATGTTTTTGAAGTAGCGTTCCGCATCGAGCGATGCATATTGCTCCCGTATCTCCAAGGCGCTTTCGGCAAGCTCACCTAGTCCACGCCACTCAAAACGTTCTCGCACTTTAAAGAACTTTTCACTGAGGGCTTGAGCCTTCTCATTGCCTTCAGGCATGACTGCGCGGGAATACATATTGCGGACTTGATGCTCTCCGGCGTTTGCCTGCCTGATGAGTTCAAGAATTGCTTGCAGCATATCGGTCGGCTCAAACCCGGAAATGACGATCGGTACTTTGTATTGCTCAACAATTGCAGGGTAAATATGCGTACCGGTGATCAAGCTGACGTGTCCGGGGCCAATGATGCCATCAAGCGCATACTCCGGTTCGTTCTGGTTCTGCGCAAGAATACTCTTGATGGCTGGTGGTGTGAGCAGGTGGTTACAGAACACTTTCAGGTTCGATACTTCTTCGTTAACGCACTGTGCCAGTAAGGCAGCGGTTGGGGGTGTTGTTGTCTCAAATCCGACAGCGAAAAACACCACCGTTTTGTCCGGGTGCGATATCGCCAAGTTGAGAGCATCTTGCGGAGAATAAATCATGCGTACATCTGCACCTCTCGCTTTTGCGCGCAGCAAACTATCCTGATTCGAACCGGGAACTCGAAGCATGTCTCCGTAGCTACACAAGATCGTACCGGGCATTTCCGCAATTGCGATGGCCGAGTCAATTCGGCTGATAGAGAGCACGCAGACCGGACATCCCGGGCCATGAATCAGTTTGATTTGCTCTGGAAGAACGTCGACCAGACCAAAGCGAAATAAGGCATGCGTATGGCCACCACAAAACTCCATCAGGCGATAAGTCCGTTGTGGGTCGATCTCTTTGCGCAGTTGATCGAGCAGGCGTGAAACCTCTTCGTTAGCGCGATACTCTGAAATATAGCGCATGCTCATTCTCCGAAACCTTCGCCGGCCTGCCGCAGTGCTGCGAGCGTTTTCTCTGCTTCTTCCTCATCCAGTTTCGATAATGCATAGCCCACATGCAAAATCACAAAGTCGCCTACCTGAATGTCATCGACAAGCATGGTTGAAATGCGTGTTTCAACGCCGTTGAGCTCAACAATGGCCGTCTCTGCGTCCATGATTTCCTTGACCTGAACCGGAATGGCTAAACACATGTTGTTAGCCCCTTTCGCGCAAGGGCGTGCTGCGCAACATAGAGTTGGCCGCAGCTGATCGCCGCATCGTTGCAGGGAAGGTTTTTTGGCAATAAAAGTTCAAGTCCATTTTCCTTGAGGTTTTGTACCAGTCGCTCGCGAAGAATCCGGTTTTGAAGACATCCGCCTGAGGCCGCGACAGTCGTAATGTTAGCGTGCGCTTGTGCGTCCTGAAGCCAGCGACTTAGCCCATCTGCTAGTTCAATGTGAAAAATCCACGCAGCAAGCGATGGGTCTGGTTGTGCCAGTATACTATCAACGAGCGGCAATAAATTAAGGTTCCTTTGCTCAATTTCTACGATGCCTAGCGCGCTGGGCTTATGTTTTGCCCTGGACGCGAGGTATTCCAGGTAGATTGCTGCTTCAGCTTCATAGCTTGCTACTTTGTTGAAGCCCAGTATCGCGGCAATCGCATCAAACCATCGACCCATGCTGGTGGTAGTAGGGCAGGAGGGATGTTCGATTAGCACGTCCCAGGAAGGCTCAGGCGCAAGAGCTTTTATGTGCTGATCGGCCAAATCTGTATTCAGCATACTCAAAACACTATGTGCACAACGCTTCGGGTGACGGCTTGCCTTGTCACCACCGGCGAGCTTTAGCTGCGTGATGTGACCAAGGCGTTGCATGCTTTCACCTTCGATCAGCAGCAATTCGCCGCCCCAGGCTTGCATATCCGTTCCGAGGCCAAAGCCGTCCAATGCAAGCCCTAGCATAGGGCCTTCATGGCCGTGTTCCATGGCGACGGCAGCCAGGTGTGAATGGTGATGCGCGACACGCAGAAGGGAAGCTTCCCGCGTTTGGCTGAGTTTTTCTGCCAGTTGGCTCGAAGCGAAGTCCGGATGCAAATCGCAAGCAAATGCTTTCAGATGATCGCCTGCAATGTGCGTGAATTGGTTTTGTATGGTCTCAAATCGTTGACAGCTACGAACGCTATTCAGCTTGCCCAGCTCAGGACTAATCCACACGCGGGCGCCGTCAGTGACAGCAACCGTTGATTTTTCGTGTGCGCCTAGAGCCAACGCCGGGGTCTTGTTGTCCGAATGACTATCTATCTGACTATCTAACTGGCTATCCAACCGACTATCTAACTGACCATCCAAATCTGCAAGCATCAATGGAGCAAAACCGCGCGCCAGACGAAACACTAACGGGCAATCTCCGCCCTGAATGACGCTGTCATCAATCGGGTTACTGATCTCAAGATTATGACTCAGGAAGTGGCTTACCTTACCCTTAAATGCCGAAATGCATTCATCTGTCTCGCTGATGATCGGTTCGCCGCTGAGGTTCGCACTTGTCACAGCTAAAAGAAGTTCTGCCCCAGAA
>DAITOW010000160.1:0-6564 GCA_036833965.1 Oleiphilaceae bacterium | reverse complement strand
GTCCAAGAAAGACGTGGTCGCCCTGTTCGATAGACTTACCTTCACAACACCGGATGTCGCCGCGAAAACGATACTGGATGGCGTGAAGAAGAAAAAGTACAAGATACTGATCGGCAAAGATGCGTATCTGTTCGACTGGGCGGGACGCTGGTTGCCTGAGAGCTATCACCGTATCGTTGAAAAGGTCATGCAGGCCGAGTTCTAGGCCTATAAAAAGGCGAACGACAAAAAAGGGGCTGCATCTTCAACAATGCAGCCCCTTTTCTATACGTTCAAACTCTATCCCTTAAATCAGGCCTTCCCGAACCACTTACGCACCAGCACATAGAACAAGGGCGTAAGTAACAGACCAAAAATCGTTACACCGATCATTCCGGCAAATACAGCAACACCCATCGCCTCTCGCATTTCTGCACCCGCACCGGTTGAGAATACCAATGGCACCACACCCATGATGAACGCGATAGAGGTCATCAGAATGGGTCTAAATCGCAATTTGCTCGCCTCAAGCGTCGCAGCAAGCAGTTCCATGCCCTCGTCCTCTTTTTCCTTGGCAAACTCGACAATCAATATCGCATTCTTGGCAGCAAGCCCGACCAATACAATGAACCCTATCTGGGTGAATATGTTGTTATCGAGCCCCCACAAAACAACGCCCGTCATGGATGACAGCAATACCGTAGGAACAATCAGAATAATTGCCATCGGCATCGACCACGATTCGTACTGCGCTGCCAGCACCAAAAACACTAGAAACACGACAAGCGGGAAGATATACACCATGGTGTTACCCGCGAGAATTTGCTGATACTTCAAGTCGGTCCATTCGTACGCCATCCCGTTCGGCAGGGTTTGCTCCAGAATCTTGACGATCGCCGCCTCAGCCTGGCCGGAACTGTAGCCCGGAGCAGCCTGTCCGTTAATATCTGCGGCAATATAGCCATTGTATTTACCAACACGGTTTGGACCGGCTCCATGCTTGATATTCACAAAGGAAGACAAAGGCACCATATCGCCATCCTTGTTTCTCACTTTCAAGCGCTCAAGCTGGGTTTCGTCCGTTCGGAATGATTGGTCTGCCTGCACATTGACCTGATAGGTACGACCAAACAGATTCACGTCATTCACATACACAGAGCCCATGTACGCTTGCAAGGTATCAAAGATATCCGAAATGGCGACGCCATGAACCTTGGCTTTCTCCCGATCAATATCAATTTCGATTTGCGGGACGTTTACCTGGAAGAACGAGAAAGTTTGCGTCAGCTCTGGTGCTTGCCAGGCCTGCCCTACCACGCTTTGCGCTTCCTGATATAAACGCTCATATCCAAGATCTGCCCGGTCTTCGATCTGCAGTTTAAATCCGCCTGTTGAACCAAGACCCAGCACCGGCGGTGGCGGGAAGATCGCAACAAATGCATCGCTAATCACCCCAAGTTGCATGTTCAGCGCGCCCGCAATCGCGTTGGCCGACATATCCGGCGTTTGCCGCTCATCAAAGGGTTTCAGCGTCACAAACACGATCCCTTCATTGGAAGACACCGAGAAACCATTTGGCGACAAACCAGGGAATGAAACGGCAGACTCTACGCCCGGATGCTCCATCGCAATGGCCGCCATTTTCTGAATCACCGCATCGGTTCTGTCCAGGCTAGAAGCATCAGGCAGCTGCGCAAAAGCAATCAGGTACATCTTGTCCTGAGGCGGAACAAAGCCCGTTGGCGTTGTATCAAACAGATGCTTGGTTGCCGCCATCATGCCGACATACGCAATCAACACAAAGACAGATATACGAACAATCACTTTCAGCAGAGAGGTATAACCATTGGTCAAGGCACTGAAGAAACGGTTAAAGGGTGCAAAGATCAGGCGACCAAACATCCCGTCAATCACTCTTGAGAACCAATCTTTCTTCGCGTCGTGCGGCTTTAGAAGTACCGCCGCAAGCGCCGGGCTGAGCGTCAGCGAGTTGAAGGTCGAAATGATGGTCGAGATAGCAATGGTTAAAGCGAATTGCTTGTAGAACTGCCCACTCAAACCGGAGATAAACGCTGTCGGAATAAAGACCGCACTCAACACCAAAGACGTTGCAATGATCGGCCCGGTCACCTCTCGCATGGCCTTTTTCGTCGCCTCAACCGAGGTCTGGCCAAGCGCGATATTACGCTCTACGTTTTCGACAACAACAATCGCGTCATCGACAACAATACCGATCGCCAACACCAGGCCAAAGAGAGTCAAGGCATTGAGCGAGAATCCAAACAGATGCATCACGGCGAAGGTACCTACCAGTGACACCGGCACAGCGACCAGAGGAATAATCGATGCGCGCCAGGTTTGCAGGAACAACAAGACAACGATCACAACCAGCAGCATCGCTTCAAGCAGCGTTTTTACGACCGCCTCAATCGAGCCACGTACAAACACCGTAGGGTCATAGACAATTTTGTATTCAATGCCTTCCGGAAAGGCTCTTTGCAACTCGTCCATTCTGGCACGGACGTCACTCGAAATCTGAATCGCGTTCGAACCGGAGCTTTGGAAAATGGCGATCGCTGCTGCTTGCTTGTTATCCAACAGGGAACGCAAGGCATAGCTGTTCGCGCCCAGCTCTACACGAGCAACATCCTTCAGTCGTGTTATCGCACCGTTGGCACCAACACGCAGTACAATATTTTCGAATTCCTCAATGCCCTCAAGACGCCCCTTCACCTTGATCAACAACTGGAATGGATTTTCTTCGGCACTCGGTGGCGCCCCGATCGTCCCCGCAGCTGCCTGACGGTTTTGCTCCCGAATCGCAGCAATGACATCCGTAGTCGTCATCCCCAGAGCTGACACTTTCTCGGGGTTCAACCAGATGCGTACCGCATAATCTCCGGCACCAAACACCAAGGCGTTCCCCACTCCATCGACACGCGCCAATTCATCCCGAACCTTAAGCTTTGCAAAGTTGGATAAATAGAGCATGTCATAGCGATCATCCGGCGACAGCAAATGCACAACCATCGTCAGATCAGGAGAAGACTTTGTGGTGGTCACACCCAAACGCTGCACATCTTGCGGCAGTCTCGGTACTGCGCGCGCGACGCGGTTCTGAACCTGCACCTGGGCATCATCGACATCGGTACCGAGCTCGAAGGTGACAGTAATTGCCAGAGCACCGTCAGAGGTCGCTTGAGATGACATGTACAACATGCCTTCTACACCATTGATTTCCTGTTCTAGTGGCGTTGCCACCGTTTCAGCCATCGTCTCGGGATTGGCACCGGGGTAGCTGGTCTTGACCACCACCGTTGGTGGAACAACTTCGGGGTACTCGGTAATTGGCAACTGGAATACAGCAATCAATCCCGCAATAAAAATTAGTAGCGAGAGAACGCTTGCGAATATTGGACGAACAATAAAAAACTGCGAAAAATTCATGACCGCTCCTTAGTCCTGAACCAACGCATCTTGTTCTTTTCTCAGCTCATCCAGCAACGCTGCATCAACCATATCCACAACCTCGGGCGCTACAGGCATACCAGGGAAAACGCGTTGTAAGCCGGAAACAATAATACGTTCATCTTGCGCCAGACCCGAATTAATTGCTCGCAGAGAGCCATAACGCAGCCCGGTCTGCACAGGTCGATACTGCGACAGATTATTTTCGTCCACCACAAGCACATACTTCGAGTTGAGATCCGTCGCGATTGCAGTCTCCTTCACCAGCACTGTTTGCTTGGGATCATCCACACGCAACATGACGCGAACAAACAAACCTGCGGTGAGTTTATTCTCTTTATCCACAAAGGCTGCTCGCAAGCGGATCGTACCGGTTGATCTGTTCACCTTGTTGTCGACAAAATCAATGCGGCCAACGAAGGGATATTCGTTAGCAGAACCAATCCCCATTAGCACGGTATAGTCGATATCATTTTTATTCAGTTTCTTGAGCTTTAGATAAGTCGCTTCATCGACATCAAAGTAAGCATGAAAAATTTCCGTCGACACAATCTCGGTAAGTGCTGTCTGGCCTTGCGTTATCCAGTTTCCTTCACTGACAAATGCGCTGGAAATACGGCCATTAATTGGTGCTTTGATTTCGGTATAACTAAGAATGGTTTTTGCGCCATGAACCGCGGCCTCTAGAGCCGCCACGTCCGCGATTGCTTGCGTTAACTCAGTACGACGATTATCCAGCTCTTCCTGCGACAAAGAGTTTTTGCTACGAAGGCTAATCGCCCGATCAACTGCACGCTTGGCCAATTCCACTTCTGCACGAGCGCTGTCCAGCTGCGCTTTTAGTTCATTGTATCTGGCCTTCTGGGTTTCCGAGTGCATCTCAAACAGGACATCACCACGCTTCACTAAAGCGCCTTCCTGAAAAGTCACCCGCTTCACCTGACCGGAGATCTGGGGGTTTAAAACAACCTCTTCATCCGCTTCCAGGCGACCGGTGTAAACCTTGGTCTCGGCCATCGTCATTACGGATACCGTTGCGACTTTTACAGGTACCGCCTGGGGCGCCGAAGCTTGCCCTGCTGGCGCTTCTTCACCGCCTTCCTGCGTGCAACCCGCAAGAGAGAAAACGACAAAAGCCAGAACAGTAGACAAACGTGCATAACTAAAAGACATAGTTGTTCCTTGAAAGAGACCACTTAGTAAAAAAATAATCGCGCGATAGTATCAAACAACCGTTAGAATCTCTAAAACTTCCCTCTCAAAAGACTGTTGCATGAACAAAACGACCGACACATCGCCACTAAATCCCGATCAAGAGAACACGCCTGTAATTGAAGACGAAACTCTGGAGATTCTCTATCAAGATGAATATTTAGTTGCGGTACACAAGCCAGCGGGCATGCTCGTGCACAAATCGCCGATTGATCGCCACGAAAAGCGTTACGCCATGCGCATTCTCCGCAACCAGCTCGGCCAATGGGTTTACCCTGTGCACCGACTCGACAAACCCACCTCTGGGCTGCTGTTATTTGCCCTTGATGCGGAGGTCGCCAAGCTCCTTTCGGAGCAGTTTGAACTGCGAACGGTGCAAAAAACCTACTTTGCGATCGTCCGCGGGTATACGCCAGAAACCCTTGAGATCGATCACCCCCTGAAAGAGATTGCTGCCTTCAAAAGCGATCAGGAAAAAGCGGATCAAAAAGATGCCAAAAGCGCCCTTACATCCCTGAAGCGACTGCAGACCTTTGAACTTCCGGTTTCCGACGGACGCTTCCCGACAAGCCGCTACAGCTATGTGGAGCTAACACCTTCAACCGGGCGCAAGCATCAGCTGCGTCGACATATGAAGCACATTAGCCACCCTATTGCTGGCGATGTAAAATACGGGAAAGGAAACCATAACCGGATTTTTCGCGAACAATTAAACTGCGAGCGTCTGATGCTTGCTGCGCGCGACTTACAATTAACGCACCCAGTCAGTAACGAACCTCTGAACCTGCATTGTCCTTTCGAGCCGGATTTTCAAGCGACTTTGGAAAAATTGCAGGACTTTGTCGCTGACTAAGCGACTCGATACTTGGCCTATTCTAATCGCCCATACGTTTCGCCCCATACAAAACGAGCCCAATATGACTGACATCAACATCGACAAACAGCACATCTGGCATCCGTACAGCGCGATTGGATCGAACCTCCCGATCTTTCATGTCGAGTCGGCCAGCGGCTGCAAAATCAAGCTCAAGGATGGCCGAGAGCTGATTGATGGCATGTCCTCCTGGTGGAGTACCATTCACGGCTACAATCACCCGCGCATGAACGCAGCTTTGAATGCGCAGCTCGAGAAGATGAGCCACGTTATGTTTGGCGGCCTCACCCACGACCCTGCCATTCAACTCACTGAAAAGCTGCTCGAGCTGCATGATGATCGTCTTGATGCCGTGTTCTTTGCAGACTCGGGCTCGGTGTCAGTCGAAGTCGCAATGAAGATGGCCATCCAGTATTGGGCGAGTCTCGGCAAACCAAACAAGCAACGTTTTTTGACTGTGCGTAACGGTTACCACGGCGATACCTTTGGGGCGATGTCGGTATGTGATCCGGTAAATGGCATGCATTCCCTGTTCGGGAAAACGTTAGCCAAGAACCTTTTTGCCCCCGCGCCACAAACGCCTTTCGGACATCCATGTAAAGGTCAGGATATTGCCGAGTTAACCGCTCTGCTTGGCGAACATCGTGAAGAAATTGCTGCGGTAATTATCGAGCCAATCGTTCAGGGCGCCGGAGGCATGCGCTTTTATTCCGCAGATTATCTGAACCGCTTGCGCACCTTGTGTGATGAACATGAGGTACTGCTGATTTTTGACGAAATTGCCACCGGCTTTGGTCGAACCGGAAAAATGTTCGCCTATCAGCATACAGAAATTGTCCCGGACATTATTACCATGGGCAAAGCACTGACCGGCGGCTACATGACCATGGCCGCAACCATGACCTCCCGCACGATTGCTGAAACCATTCAATCCCAAAGCCCTGGCGTTTTCATGCATGGCCCAACTTTCATGGCAAACCCTTTGGCATGCAGCGCGGCGCTGGCCAGTCTGACTCTCTTGTCGGAATACG
>DAITOW010000159.1:0-6581 GCA_036833965.1 Oleiphilaceae bacterium | reverse complement strand
ATATAACATCAACGGTTAGATTTGATAAAGCAATCGTTCCTTGCCCCCCAAGCGCCCCAAACCAATAACCCAAATCAGACCAATTACTATCATCACCCCAGGCAAGATCCCAGCTATCAATGGTCGTTTGAATATCAATATTGAAACCTTCGACACCATCCCGGCCACCCGCCGCAATCTGAATCGCCTTACTCAAAGCAAGCTTTGACCACAAACTTCCATAACTGGGCAACAATGCGCCACTATCAACATCGTTAGTCACACCATGGTTATTGGAATTAGTACTCAGGCGGATCGCATCGACTTTAAGCTCAGCTTCGACATTGGGCGCGACATACTCAATCGCCCCTGTTACCGGATTAAAATCCAGCGTCGCGCCTGGCGACACATAATCAAGAGAGAAATTGTCAAAGAAAAATTCATTGCCGTTCGTCCGATAACCCAAACGACCATTGGTAAGATTAAAAGCAGTATCAAACACATAAGCAGTTTCGTTTGAACCGATCAAGGTCGTGCCATCAATTTCGAAATCGAGGAACAAACCACCAATACTCGGAAGAGTCGACCCTGCAAGACCAACGGTCTCTCCTGGCGTATCGATAAAGCGGATTTCATTGACTTCTATTCGCGCCTGATTGCCAATATATTGAATATCTCCAGTGGCAGCGAACGCATCGATATCCAACTCACTCGTCGTGTAATCGAGCGACAAGCGTCCATCTTCGAGAATATCGATCAGTATTCGTGCTTTAAAGGTATCATCAGCTCCGCCAGACCCGCCCAAACGAAAGCCCTGAAACGCAATCCCCTTGTTGTCATCAAAATAAGCGACTTCCGCGACACGCGTATTGTCTTCCAGATCAAGAGTAATACCCGATTGCCCGCTTACCCCGGACAGAAAATCATCTTCCAAAGCCTGCATCTCGGCAACACTAGGGTCTGCCAAAAACAAGGGCAACATTAGATAAATTGAGCATCGAAGAAAATTAAAGCGCTTCATCAAGTTAATCCGTCGGAAACACAAGTAGGTTACCTTGTAGGGTCGCTTCGCCTGACATCTCGACACCAAACAAATCCACCTGCTCAAAGCCAGCATCACTGGGTCTTTCTGTTGCGCTTCCGGCAAGGGTGAACTGAAACTCATCAAAGCGGATCGACTCAGGCATACCAATTTCAAGAACATCACGGTTAAACAAGGCACCATCTCCGCCGAAACCCGAATTTATTTCCCGGATACGCATCGTAAGCCCTTCGAAAGCTATCCCGCCACGAAGGTTGTCGATCACAAACCAACCTCCGCTCTGCTCTGTTTGCATAGCGATACGCGCACCGCAAACCTTACCTGCATCCGCACATAGGCCAAAATAGTTATCCGCCAACGGACCACCCGCTTCGTTAATTGTGATCTCGCCAGATAAGTAAACACCACTCTGACCAGTCACCTCTGACAGCGATTCATCAGCAATAGACTGCAATTCTGCAGAAGTAGTAGTTGCAAAGAAGAAGCACGAAGCACATGTCATCAAAAGAAGTTGTCGAATCATGGCTCCAAATCCCTTAAACGCACATCCAGATACTGAATCAACATACCTTCAATTTTTGCAGAACCAAGACTTGTTCCACCTATCTCGATGTTCTCAACAGAGATATTGGAACGATACTCGGGGTTACTGTAGTAATCTTGATAGAAAGCATATGCCACATCACCCTGAGCCGACCCATCTGACTGCCCTGCAACATCGATGTTAGTGAGATAATCAGTCGTCATTTGGTCAATACGGAATGTCAGCCCGCCAGTCAGATTATCTGCACCGATATACAAGGGCTGAAAAGTATTACCCAGCGCGAGCTCCATTTTGAAACCGCTCATCGTCATTTTCGACGTACAACTTGCATCTGAAACTGCGCAGGTCGAAACTTCGAGAGCAGGAGTATAAAAATTCAAACGAAACTCTGCTGCCATCTTTGTGTCTTCACCCCACAGACGGATATAAGAACCGTCAAACACAGCACTTGCTGCGTGGAAATTCATATGCGTTTGCGCTTGTCCAACATCATTGATTTCCAGCTCAAGCCCCATATCAGGCCGCTCACCAGCAAGAAATCCAGCGCTTGAAGGTCGACTGGAACAAGTACCGGAACCTTGCACCGCTGAAGGATCAAGACAGTCATAACCTACCGCCGCATCAACCATGCGTGGCGCCGCTATCTCCAGTACACCTTTACCTGTCAGACCAATATCGTCACCATTCAACAAATCGATCTCATAAGGGTTGTCCAGGCGCCCGAGGTTGACACCATCAAGAACTGCACCGTAGTCACTACCTGAACGGGCAATATACATCTGATTCACATTGATCGTAACCGGATTTCCATCGGAATCGGTCACTCCCGTGATCTTAAACACCTTGCCATCACCTGGATTGTGACCATGACTAAAGGCAAAATCCTCCATCACGAACCCGATACCCGCGCCATCAACCTCAGACAGATCATCGTCAGTCAGCGCAGCCAGCTCCGCATAAGAACTCGCTGCCCACACCATGCCGGTGGCAAGCAAAACTGAAAGGCGTCTAAGGCCCTGGAAGGCCTGATGAGCATTTGGCATATTCGGAATCAGCGTCCTGATTTAAGAAGAATGATCATTATAGAGAGATGGGGATTTAAACATGTGAACTCCAACCAATCTTCACAGTCGTTCACAAATTAGGCAGAAGCGGCCGATTTTTGCGGCCACTTGCATCAAGAACGCTTAACCTTGCTGAAGCAAGTTGCGCAAATCAATAATCGAGGCACTGGCACGCGAAATATAGGAAGACATCGTAAGGGAATGATTTGCCAGCATACCAAAGCCCGAGCCATTCAAAATCATCGGACTCCAGATAGTCTCCTGCGTTGCTTCGAGCTCCAGTCGGATTTGCTGCAAACTCACGAGCGCATTTTTGTCATTGAGCACCTTTGCAAAGTCGCGCTCCATTGCTCGAAGCATAATGATTAAGGCCCAAGCTGTGCCTCTAGCCTCATAAAAAGTATCGTCAATTTCGAGCCATGGGGTCTTGCTTTCCTTGAAGCCAATTCCTGCCGTACTTTGCTGGGCATTACCGTCTCCAGCCAAACCCAGATCCAGCGACGGCCGCCCCACACTCTCGCTCAGGCGACGAGACAAGCCTCCCAAACGATTTTCTACCTCCGATAACCATGCGCTCAAATTATCAGCTCTCGCGTAAAACTGCGCATCCGGAGTTGATGCATCTGACAATCGCGCAAGATAATCTTTTACCGCATCAATACCACTCTGATACTCCGACTCGGAAGCTGGCAACGCCCAGCTACGGTTATCAAAATGAAATTGTGGCTCTGCAAGCTTGAGACTCACATCTTCCTGGGACTGACTTTGGGATCGACTCATCTCTTTTCGCATCACTCGCGCTAAATCCCGCACCTGAACGAGCACGCCAAACTCCCAACTCGGCATATTATCCATCCAGACACCCGGAGGAAAAATATCATTTGAAAGATAACCGCCCGGCTTATTCAAAAGCGTCTCGGCGACCTCAATCAAACTGGCTGTCGTCGCAACACCTATAGGGGCGGTATCGAGAGTCA
The DNA here is from genome assembly GCA_036833965.1 of Oleiphilaceae bacterium. GTDB lineage: Bacteria > Pseudomonadota > Gammaproteobacteria > Pseudomonadales > Oleiphilaceae > PZPK01. The sequence goes on along the minus strand of DAITOW010000159.1, from coordinate 2,975 downwards.
TTCCCGTATGCTTGCTAACAACACTCTCAAGTCCGACTAAATCAGGTTCCCGACTCCACCAGAACGTTAAAAATATAACCAGCACAAGATATACCGCCAAAGCAATCAGCAAAGGGCGACTTTTATTTACAGCCATACTGGCACCTATTTCAGAAAATCGTGACAAAATCGACTCCTCTCATCCGAACTTGGCATCTGAGCAAAACATCAGAACACGGCATCAAAATTTAGCCAGAGAAGGTCTTTGGATAATATAGCCTGTCGCGGCATCTACGCCTATCTCACGGATCATTGCAAGCTCATCCTCTGTTTCAACCCCAATCGCAACCACCTGGATGTTTTGACTATGCGCAATCTGCACAGCCGCACGCAAGAAAAACTGATTCTCTTTATTCAGATGAATATTCCGGATAAAGCTTGAATCAATTTTAATAGCAGAAACGCTTACCCTTTGAAGGTAGGTAAATGGAATGGAAGAAACACCGAAACGATCGATACACAAACTAAAGCCCCAGTTTTGCCCCATATCACAAAGCTTGACCAGGACGTCCTCACCAAAACCAATAGCATGTTCCGGCACTTCAAAAGACACCCGCGACAACACATGCTTATGCTTCTCAAGCTGTTCGGCGAGCCACTGCATAAATACTTCATCCGCAATCGCCGCCTCAGAGAGCGTGATATTGTAGTGTTCCTGACCTTCGCTGGACGCCAAAGCCTTTAATACCAAGTCAACAACCAGCTCATCGAACAAAACCATCAAACCAAAGCGTTTAGCCATTGGCAAAAAGGTGGCGGCTACAATTAACTGTCCGTCCACTTCGATTCGGGATAAAACCTGCTTGTGACTGAGACTATGATCAGAAAGCCTGTGCACCGGCTGCTCAAAGAGGGTGAGATCATTACTCGCCAACACCTCTTGCAATATCTTTTGCCAATGATTCGCCTGGCGCACTTCTTCGGCAAATCCTTCGCCACCATCCGACGCGAAGCGCCTCCAGCCGGAAACACCTCTTTCCTGGGCCTGGCGCAAGGCCAGATCGGCCTTGGAAAATAAACTAGCGACAGTTTCGGCATCGCTCACCTGCGCAAGACCAATATTTAACCAGTCATCTCTCAAGGCCTGACGCAAAAGATTCAGCCCGAGAATTTTCGACAATACTCTTTGCGCCAACACCTCTGCATCATCAACACTAACACCGGGCAAAAAGATGCTGAACTGCGCTCCGGTCCGCCGTGCTAAAAACGCTCCACGATATTCGACCGCCAACTTTCGAAGTACATCCGCCACCGACACCAAAAAGGCATCGGCTTCTTGCCGACCATGATCAATGTTAATTTGCCCGAAGTCGTTAACCATGACCAACATAAGAACACCGATTCCGGAAACTGAACGGTCGGTCAAATCCGACTTCAACCGTGCATCGAAGCCCTCCCGGTTAAACAAACCGGTTAGCGCATCTTTTCTTGCCTGATCCCTGAGCCGCTCAATGTCCCCTAACTGCTCATCAAAGACTCGCTTTAACTTAATCGACATATCATTCATGGAACGAACAACTGTATCCAATTCCCGTGTTGCAGGCAGTTCAAGCACCTGATCAAAGGATCGACTCGCAATTCGATGCGCCTGAGACTCAAGCTGGGACAAGGGCGCAAGAAGTTTTCTTAACAGCGCATACAAAATCAACAAGCCAACAAGCAACACTCCCACGAAGAGCATGATTTGAGCTTTGAACAGGGACCAAAGTTCCTTTTCAGCAAGCGCCGGATTCGCCTGAACATGAACCGTTCCTAACTGGGTCCACCCGGACATCACCTGCGCCTCTCCCGAGAAGTTTGATAATTTCATGCGACGAACAAACCAATCCGGCACCTCACTCGCACTAAAAGCCAACTTCCGATCAATCGCAATCGCTCCATCCTTGGTACGAAACTGTATCGATACATAATCGCCACTATCAAAAATAGAGTCGATCATCCGCTCCTTTGCAATATTTGAGCTATCCTCTTTCTGACTCGACAAAGCTAGCCCCAAAAAGGTAGCGGCATCCATCGAATATCTTGCTAACTGCTGATCGATGTAGGTACGGGCATTTGCAAAATTAAGAGACGCACTGAGCGCAAGAAGAAAAAGGACGAGAGCACCCACTGAAACCAGAACGAGTTGTTTTAGGGAACGCTTTTTAATTGTTCTATGCATGTTCATCCACGGACGGTGCCAATAGCGCAACTTCGCAATTTCGTATTAACAATTAGACAGATATGAAATGTGCGCAATAATGTTTGTAAGAGACTAACAAATTATAGAAGCCTAGCAAGACAAATGTTCACGGTTAGGCACAGTGGTAAAGATGAACATGGCCGAACCGGCGCTAAGAGAGCAGCTGAGCAATTATATTGCACGTAGAGTGACAACTCAGGCTGAAGCCGTTGTTGAGATCTACGCAGAGTGCCGTGCTCACGACTGGCAAAATAGCCAAAGCCTTCGTCAACTTCTCGAAACAAGTGAGAAGCTAACCAAACTCGCCAAAAAGCTTCCACACAGGCCTTTTGCAGACAGCGCCCAGAAAATCAGCTCGTTACTAAAATTGGGCAATTTTGACGAGAAACCCTCCCACAAAGCGCGTAACGGAATAATAGAGGCCATGAGGCAAATTCATGACCAACTGAATGCCGACGCCTTGCTCAGGCAAAAGCAGTCACAGTTTCATCTCACGAATATCTGTCTTGCAATTAGTGACCGTAAAGACGCTGCCCCCCTACCTAAAGCATTTGGCAAGATAAAGACCAGTATCTACAAGGAAGACACAACGCGGTTCAAATCCGGAACCTGTTTCGTTATCGAGATCGACTATCCGGACAGCAAGCACGGGCTAGAACTTGCAACAAAACTGCTCGACAGTCACCCCGGAACAAGCGTCATATTCTACAGTGCCCGCGAACCAGACAGCCACGGACGCCTTCAGACGAGCAGA
>DAITOW010000158.1:0-6600 GCA_036833965.1 Oleiphilaceae bacterium | reverse complement strand
GTTCAGTTCTTTGCCCTGATTTTCACGACCTTAATCGGCAGCCTTATCTTCTATTTGCTGAGGAGCCGTATCGAGATGCCACTCAAGGCACTGACGCAAGCGGCCAAAGAAATCAGCCAGGGAAAATTTGAAGAGCTTATCCCCGAACATGGCCACGATGAACTTTCGGATCTGGCTCGAGCCTTCAACCAGATGAGTGCATCCATTCGTAAAACCTGGTCTGAACTTGAAAGCCTCGTTGATGCGCGCACCCTTGAACTGAGCCGAAAGAACACCATCGTCACCTTCCTCTACAACACCGCGAAGGCCACCATCAATACCGAGGATCACCAACTGGATTTGAACAAGCTCACTCAGGAGCTCTCCGAAATTCTGGAAGACTGCGAAGTAGAAATCTGCCTCTTTACTGCCGAAGGCACGAGCCCCTACCAGAGAGTCGGATCAAGCAAATGCGTAAAAACATGCGACGAGGCGAACTGCGGCGATTGTCTGGGGGATACGGCTGAGAAAACACAAACCCTGTCGCTTGATCATCATTACCAGATTGAATATCAGGAAAAGCAGTATGGCGTGATTACCGCGCACAGAGCCTCGGCATCAAGCCTGACAGGCTGGCAGGACCGGCTGCTCAAGTCCTGTTCGGACCAACTTGCCATCGCGTTCTCTTTGTCCGAGAGCATGAATCAGGAACACCGACTTGCCATGCTCCGTGAACGTACAGTCATCGCGCGGGAACTGCATGACTCTCTGGCCCAGAGTTTGAGTTACCTGCAGATTCAGGTGACACGCTTGCAAAAAGCGCAAGACAAAGGACGCACAGACCTGCAGGAACCGATCATGACGGAATTGCGCGAAGGGCTTTCCTCCGCCTACCGACATTTGAGAGAGCTGTTGACCACCTTCCGATTGAAGGTAGACGAGGATGGACTGGAAGGCGCCCTGAAGCTCGTACAAAGCCAATTAACGACCCAAACAGATATGACCGTAGACCTTGACTACCAACTCAAAGGCATTCCCTTGAGCGCCAACGAAGAGATTCATCTTTTGCAGATTGTGCGTGAAGCCTGTCAAAACGCGATCAACCATTCCCAAGGCAAGAAGTTGAATATCCATCTCCAACAGCTCGGCGATCAATCTATCGAATTGAGAGTGGAAGACGACGGTAAAGGGCTCCCACAAAATCCTGAAAAGCTCAACCACTATGGCTTGGCGATTATGCAAGAACGCTCAAAACATTTGGGCGGCGAGATTACGATTGGCAATTCAGAAGCGGGTGGCGTGCAAGTCGTTATGCACTTTACACCTCAGTACGCGAAAGAAGCTGCATAAAAAAAGCCCGCCGATTTCTCGACGGGCAATCCAATGCGATCAGGATCGCATTACCGGGAGCAACTCCAGTTTTTTGCTTAGCGGGCTCTATGGATTGTAGAACTCACCGCTCTTACGCAAGTAGAACCACCAGTTCAACACGATGCACACTCCGTAGAAGATCGCGAAGCCTATTAACGCTACCTCAGGAGTAGTTGCCTTGATCTGCTCGCCCAACACTTTAGGAATGTAGAACGCACCGTAGGCAGCAACCGCAGAAGTCCAACCTAGTACAGGACCTGCCTGCTCTTTCGGGAATACCATCGCAATCGTACGGAAAGTCGATCCGTTACCGATACCAGTCGCAGCAAACAACACCAGGAACAACACAAAGAATGGTACAAAGAACTGCTCAGGAGTCGCAGAAGCGTAGGCAGCTTCCATGTAGTAAGCCACGCCAAGCGCACTGCCTACCATGATGACAGAACAAACCTGAGTCACCAGCGCACCACCAACCTTGTCGGAGATCCAGCCACCCACAGGGCGAATCAGCGCACCGATGAAAGGTCCCATCCATGCATACATCAACGCACTAGGGCCATTGGGGTTTGCAACATCGTGCGTCATGACGCCATCAACCATTACATGCTGATAACCGAAGATAACCTTGATTGCGAGCGGGAAAGAAGCCGCAAAACCAATGAACGATCCGAAGGTCATGGTGTAAATAACACTCATCACCCAAGTGTGCTTGTTGTTAAAAATCTGATACTGACGTTTGAGGATCGGCTTGGTTTGACCAGGAATAATCTTCAATAGAAATACAGTTGAAGCGATAACAATCAACAGAACGATCTCTTTTGGAACGCCGAAGCCTGAGCCGTTTGCAGATTCAGGGAGCATCAACCACAAACCGAATGCAGCAGTAGCGAAGCCAACCAACAACATGAAGCTGATTGTCATGAAGCTGCCGATCGGGCCAGGAATATCAGGAGAAACATCTTTGGTACGAATGTTGTTCATGCCGAACCAGCCTGCGAACGCAAGCGGAATCAGGAACACCAACCAAATGAAACCGGCATTTTGAATATAGGTTTCAGAACCCGCAGGAATCTTGCCGATCAAGGTACCGGAAGTACTTTGAAGAACCATAGACTCACCACCCAAAGCACCGAAGAGACCGAAGGTCATCGCCAGCGGTACCAGTATTTGCATGGTGGTTACGCCAAAGTTACCCAAGCCTGCATTCAAACCAAGCGCCAAACCTTGCTGGCTCTTAGGGAAGAAGAAACTGATATTGGACATCGAAGACGCGAAGTTACCGCCACCAAAGCCGGAAAGCAAAGCAAGCACCTGGAACACCCAAAGCGGTGTGTTCTTGTCAGTCAACGCCAAGCCGGCACCCAGTGCTGGCAGCATCAACAAGGCAGTGGTGAAGAAGATGGTGTTGCGACCGCCCGCGATACGGACGAAGAAGCTACTCGGAATCCGCAGGGTTGCACCTGTCAGACCCGCAATTGCCATCAGCGTAAACAACTCGGATTTCGCAAACGGGAATCCCAGGTTCAACATTTGAACCGTGATGATTCCCCAATACAACCAAACGGCAAAGCCACACAAAAGACTCGGGATCGAAATCCACAAGTTTCTGCTGGCTATTGCCTTACCTTTTGATTCCCAGAAACTTTTATTTTCAGGATCCCAATCATGAATGTCTGCACCGGAACTCTTTTCAGGAGGGAGGTGCTCTGCTTTTGTAGTCATCTTACTTTCTCCACTTGACGAAATTACGAGACCACTATGCGCGCAAAGGAAAGACCACAACAATTTATAAAAGTAGGTAGCCCCGCACGACTCCGGCAAGCTGGAAAAACTACCCACAAAACAGGAGTATCTGACACCAGACCCTGTATACCAGCGTCTCCGGCACACCCTGCAGAAAAACCGGCTACCTAAATGGTGGTAGATGAGCAAGACAACACTCAATGGCCACCCAATCGTAATCGACAAAACACATGATATAGATCAAGATAATCCAAGCGCTCTATTGAGAAAGCCATGCGAGGCGGTGATAGTTAGCGCCTTGCAAAACAAGTAACCAATCATCGCACTACAGAGTAGATAAGAGACATGAGTGAAGACGTCGTATGGAAAATAATGCTGGTGGATGACCACCCCTTGCTGCGCAAAGGACTCAACCAGCTGATTGAACTGGAAGACGACATGGAAGTCATTGCCGAGGCAAGTGACGGCAAAAGCGCTATCACGCTTGCCGAAGAACTGGAACCGGATCTGATCGTGCTCGACCTGAATATGCAAGGAATGGATGGCCTTGAAACCTTGCATGCCATGCGCAACGCACAAGTCACCTCCAGAATCATCATGCTCACTGTTTCAGATAATGACGAAGACGTTGTGCGCGCCATTACCTTTGGTGCAGACGGTTATTTGCTCAAAGACATGGACCCGGAACAAATCATTGTGCGTTTACGCGAAGCGCTCAACGGCACCATGGTGATCAGCGACAAACTCACACATGTTCTGATCGGTGCACTGCGCAAAGGGGACGATGGCAGAACAAAACAACTGGCCAGCCTCACCAGCCGCGAATTGGAAATTCTGAAGCTGATAGCCAAGGGTCTATCCAACAAACTTATCGCGCGTGAACTCGATATCTCAGACGGTACCGTAAAGGTTCACGTTAAGCATGTTCTGAAAAAGCTCGGTTTGCGATCACGCGTGGAAGCCGCAGTATGGATGATCAATCAGGGTAAATAGCTATTGCCTAAAAGTTCAAACCACCACTTTCCCTTAAAAGTCCGGATTCAACTCGACTTTAAAATATTCATGCTAAGTAAAAGCCCACGACGTGCCAGAGCCATCTTACTCTGGCACATCTCAAATTGGTGAAGAGACATTACCGCAGCGCTCGGCATCCATTAGAAAAGCAGATAAAAAGCAGACAAAGGATCAACACGCCACTTTTCTCTGGGAGGCGATAATTGTTAAAGATAGACGTCTTAAGACGCACTTCCAAAACGTCACGTTTCTCCCTAGGATGTAATCCTTAGTGATGACAAACGCTCTAGCTGAGCAAGGGAAAGCCATCAAAAACACATACTGCCGTAAGACATGGGTCGCTCGATCCATGTTCAAAGGCTAAGCACGAAACATCGTGTTGAAAATGCAGAATAATTAGGACCAGGAGGAAGCAGACCAATGAAAATGAAACTCAAGGCTTCGGTGACGTTAGCCTCAGCGATAGCCTTAGGCGCATGCAACATAAGTAATGCCGAGACCTATGACCTGGTTATAAGTGGCGCTCGTGTTGTGGACCCCGAAACAAAACTCGATCAGATAACTAATATTGGTATCTCCGGCAAGGAGATATCTGTTATTACGTCAGAAGACATTAAAGGAAAGCTCGAGATCGACGCCACCGGGTTGATTGCAGCACCTGGCTTCATTGATGTTCATGCTCACGGTCAAGACCCATACAGCGAAAAAGTTTCTCTATTCGACGGCCGAACCACACAGCTAGATCTGGAAGCTGGCGCATTACCAGTGTCAACCTATCTTGATGCCAAAGCAGGGGTTTCGTTATCAAATTATGGTGTTTCAGTAGGCCACGCTTCTGCAAGGCTTTTATTAATGGACGGTATCGAATCCGATGGCAGCCCAATGATGACCCACGCTTTGGAAAAAGCGGTAGAAACCGGCAATAAATGGGCATCGCAACAAGCCACCGAAGAACAGCTGGATGGAATCGACGATGTAGTTCAAAAGGGTATCCATGAAGGGGGCATCGGTATCGGCGTCATGGTTGGCTACTACCCAAATGCAAGCAGCGCAGGCATTGTTCGAATGGCCAAGCTGGCGGCGAAAGAAACCAGCTTTCTGACAACTCACCCCCGATATCTTAGTAACATCGCTCCAAGCGGTCTTTTGGGGCAAGAAGAGTTTATTGCTCTCTCGCTTGCCTATGATGTCCCGCTTTTATTACACCATGTACCTACAAATGCGCTGTCAGATACTCCGGCGGCACTGGATATGGTGGATGCGGCAAATGCCAAAGGTGCCAAAATTCTAGGTGAAGCGTTTCCCTATGTTAGGGGGTCAACCTTTATGGGTACTGAGATTCTTTCACCTGGCTGGCAAGAACGTACTGGGATGGATTACCACGATTTGATGTGGGTTGAGACCGGCGAAATCCTGACAGAAGAGACGTTTAACAAATACCGAAAAGAGAGACCCGATGGTTTCTTCGTTATGGAGCACATCAAGAAGGAAGATATGCTCGCTGCAGTGCTTCATCCTGACGTAATTATTGGCAGTGATGGCATGCCCTTGGTGGACGAGAATGGGAAATTTTTGCCGTTCGACGCGCCATTTGGTGCTGGGCGCGGACATCCTCGTAGCGCAGGCAGCTTTGGCACTTACCTTCGTATCGCCATAGACGACGGCAGCTTAACCATGCCGCAAATCATCGCCAAAACGGCGTATCTGCAAACTCTCTTTTTGGAGCCCTTTGTGCCCGAAATAAAGAAACGCGGCAGACTGCAAGTAGGCGCTTTTGCTGATATTACAATCTTTGATCCCAAAGTTGTGAATGGTGAAGCAGGATACGAAATTGGAACCAATAGCCTTGCATCGACAGGCTTCGAGCATGTCATAGTGAATGGCAAAGTGGTCATCAATGATGGTGCGCTACTTCCTAATGTGCGCCCAGGTGAAGAAATACGATCCAGCCGTTGAACTAGCAGGCAGATGCCGGCTTTATCAACCAAGGCAATGTATATTGCGCATTACCCTAAAGCCGGCTTCTCTGACAGCACGGTATGGTGAGAAGTAGACCTTTAGCCAGGAAGTTTCTGTGACTAACATTCAGCACTAGTTGCAGAGGAGCGGACCCAATAATTGTCTGGTGAACGAGCTTATGGCATATACTTGGTCTAACTGGACCGGTCACCCCACTTACTTTGGTCATTCCCGCGCAGGCGGGAATCCATTGTGCTTTGAAGAAGGACCAAAAAGATCTTGCCAAAGAAGACTCCAGCCGGCATTGTTTTCAAAGATCAGATTCAACTTCCATTGGCATCGCCACTTGTTGATCTGCTTTTCTCTCACGTTGTCTGATCTCATTTATTTTATTTTCTCGTAATATCAGCATTGGCCGTGTCGCGCTTTTGATTGATCATAATGCAAGCAGATGGCGGCACATTTGTCTCTGAATCTTGTGCAATCTGAAACTTTTAAACAATGGATTGCCGCCTTCGCGGCAATGACATGAAA
>DAITOW010000157.1:0-6604 GCA_036833965.1 Oleiphilaceae bacterium | reverse complement strand
GGTTTGAATGGCAAGACTTCCGGTCGATACGAAGCATCGCGCGCGGAGCAACATATTGTAGACGCAACGCGTCAGGTGCGGGTGCAGTTCGTGACCCAGAACAATGAGAACATGCCTTGGGAATTCCGACCGGTGGACTATCAGGTCGCAGTGAATCCGGGCGCAATGATTGCGGTCGATTTTTATGCCAGAAACCCGACCAATAAGGTCATGGTTGCTCAGGCTGTTCCGAGCCTTTCGCCATCCGAAGGAACAGATTTTTTTCATAAAACTGAATGTTTTTGCTTTAACCGGCAGGTCTTACAGCCAGGTGAAGAGGTATTGATGCCTCTTCGTTTTGTTGTAGATGAGGCCTTGCCGGCACACTTGGGTACTTTGACGCTGTCATACACCCTGTTTGACCAGACGGAGACATTGGCTCCAGAGGAACTAGAGCAAACGATTCAACAAGCAGCACTGTAAAGAATAATAACAGACGTCCGCGAGCGGTTTAGCGCGTCTTGATTGAGAAAAGGAGTCTAGATAAATGAGTGCAGAATCTTCTTATTACGTGCCCGCGCAGAGTCGCTGGCCCATCGTTGCAACCATAGGCCTGTTCCTCACATTGGTCGGCGCAGGTAGCGTGATGAATGCTTCCTCTGCTGGCGAAAGTACCGGAATGTCCTGGCTAATGTTTATGGTCGGCGCCTTGATCATGGCCTACATGCTTTTCGGCTGGTTCGGTCACGTGATTCAAGAGAGTCGGGCCGGTATGTACAGCCCGCAGATGGATCGATCATTCCGCTGGGGGATGAGTTGGTTCATCTTTTCGGAAGTCATGTTCTTCGCTGCGTTCTTTGGCGCGTTATTTTATGTGCGTGTTTTCTCAGTGCCATGGATCGGTGGGGAAGGCAGCAATGCTTCAACTGGTGAGCTCTTATGGCCTGAATTTGAGGCGACGTGGCCGTTGATGACTAACCCAGACCCAGAGGCATTCCCAGGGCCTAGCGCGTTGATCAGTCCCTGGGGTATTCCCTTGTTAAATACGGCTTTGCTTGTCACGTCGAGTGTCACAATTACAATCGCGCATCATGCGTTAAAAGATGGCGCGCGTGAAAAGCTGGCGTTGTGGTTGGCTGCGACCATTGGTCTTGGTTTAGTGTTCCTTTACTTCCAGGGATATGAGTACGTCCATGCTTACAATGATCTGGACCTTACTCTTGCTTCAGGGATTTACGGTACGACGTTTTTCTTGCTTACCGGTTTTCATGGCGCGCACGTGACCTTGGGTACACTGATGCTCATTATTATGTTTTTCCGCGTCAGGAAAGGACACTTCAACAAAGAGAACCATTTTGGATTTGAAGCAACAGCATGGTACTGGCACTTTGTTGATGTCGTTTGGCTAGGCTTGTTCTTTCTGGTTTACATCCTCTAATCTCAGAGGGTGCTTTAGATAGGGGACGGGTTGAGCTTAAGCTCGCCTGTCCATAGTGCGATAAGAACAATTAAAACGATCAGTGCGGCAAGCACAACGCGAACAGTCAGTGAGTTTGCCACACGTTTGGATTTGCTGTCGTCTTTGACCAAAAAAAACAGGCCGCTGAATAGGCTGATGACAACAGCAACGAGCAAAACAGCAATAATAATTTTTAGCATCTTGTTAGTTCTTTTTATGTGAGAGGAGGCTGCAGTGTAGCCTGCGAAGCGGGGCACTTCAAAGCCAAGAGTAGTAGCGAAGTATGCTTGAACGAAGTAAAGGCTCAATGAAACCCCTGATTCTGGTTTGGCTATTCTTCTTGCTCTTTTTTCCCTTGATGGTGCACCTAGGATTCTGGCAGCTGGATCGTGCAGAGGAAAAACAAACGCTCATTTCTCAGCAGGAGAAGTTGCAGTTAGAAGAACTTCGGGACTTTGCTATTGGAGATCCCGTTGAGCGCTTTCGTCGCATTCAGATCTCGGGACAATATCAGGATAAGCATTTGTTGCTCGATAACCGGCAAAACCGGGGGCAGGTTGGATACGAATTGCTCACATTGTTCAGCACTATCGATGGTAGGGCGCTTCTTGTTAACCGGGGTTGGCTGGCTGCACCAAAGTACCGAAGTGAGTTGCCAAAAATTGACCTGCCGTCTGGTGCATCAGAGCGAGAGGTACTGGAAGGCTACTTTTACTGGCCAGACAAGATGCCAACTGTGCTGAAGAATAGTGTGGAAAGAGGTGCTGACAACGTCTGGCGCGTACAAGAGCTGGATTGGCCTGCGATCGAAACGTTGTTTGATAGAGATATCGCAATAGCGAGAGAGTTTCGCTTACTTTCAGATGATATTCCGGGAGCGAAGAGTATTTACTGGGATTATCAAATGATGAACCCGGCAAAGCATAAGGGCTACGCGTTGCAGTGGTTTTCTATGTCATTTGCCTTGTTGGTGCTGACGCTGTTCAGTACCTACAAATTGTGGCCACGCACTGCGTAGCGTGTACCAAACATGCTCGTAGTATGTAAATACCGTGAATTACTAATGAGATGTACGGGAGTACCGTGTGAATACAGAAGCTTTAAAATTGAATCAGGACGAACAGAATCGTCGACGCAATCAAATCAAATTGTTAGGCATCTTTGCGGTAGCGGGCGTTCCTGTCATCTTAGCTATGTTGATGTATTTTGGCGGCTTTGCAACACCTGTTGGTAAGACTAACAAAGGTGAGTTGTTGGTGCCTCCAATGTCCCTAGCGGATTTTGGCTTGCAGGCGACCGAAGCAGGGTTGTTCGCTGAGACAGGCGGTAAGTGGCTACTGATTCAAACCGGTAGCGGTGAATGCGACATGCAATGCAAGGATATGGCCCATACTGCTCGGCAGGTGCATATTTTAATGGCGCGCGAGCAAGAACGTGTGGCGCGTGTTTTTATGGGTGCGGACGAGGCGGGTTTTGCAAGCGCTCTTGGCAAGGATTATCCGGAACTTGTATACCTGTCGCTTGCGCGCGAGCTTCAAGCTGCGCTGCCTGCGGTGAAAAACAGTGATGCAGATTCGAACTGGCAGTTATGGATCAGTGATCCTCTTGGTAATGTGATTCTGCATTATGATTCGTCGCATAGTGGCTACGACCTGCGCGATGATCTGAAAAAACTTCTTAAACTTTCAAATATCGGTTAAAGCGCAAGAGGTCAGAGATGCATCGCAAGAGAATATTTAAAGTTGCCGTATTTTCTTTTTTTCTCGCGATGGTTGTCGTGATGTTGGGTGCATGGACCCGCTTGGTGGATGCAGGGCTTGGATGTCCAGATTGGCCCGGATGTTACGGTTTTCTTACTGTCCCTCAAACCGAAGAGAAAATAGCGATAGCAGAAGCCCGATTTCCTGATGCGCCTGTAGAAGTTGAAAAAGGCTGGCCGGAGATGATTCATCGGTATTTTGCAAGCACGCTTGGTTTTGTGATTTTGTGTTTGTCTTTTTATACCTTCAGGGCGCAACGGAAGGTACGAATTTCGGCCCAGGAGTCGGCTTTGCCCTCTTGGCATGTCTATGGCCTGCTTGCTCTGGTGATCTGTCAGGGCTTGTTTGGTATGTGGACGGTCACGCTCAAACTCTGGCCTCAGGTGGTCAGCACACATTTGCTTGGTGGCTTTGCGACCCTGTCATTACTGTTTTTATTGGTACTGCGAACCGGGGCGGGCACCGTTCGCAAGGGTTTGAATACTGTATTGCCCGAGCTTGCGCCTCTAAAACGCGTGGCTATGTTAGGTCTGATACTGGTAGTTGTGCAGATATTTCTCGGAGCATGGACGGCTTCTAACTACGCGGCTTTGGCTTGCGGCGATGAGTTGCCCGGGTGCCATGGTTCGCTCTGGCCTGAAATGGATTTTAAAAAAGGCTTTGATTTCACCCAGGAGGTTGGGCCCAATTATCTTGGTGGAACTATGGATAACGAGAGCAGGGTAGCGATTCAGGTCGCGCATCGTATCGGTGCGGTTGTGCTGCTCGGTTACTTATTGTGGATGGCAGTGCGTCTGTGGCGACTCAAGTCAGTGCCTGTCGTTCGCAGTGCGATCATCACCATGCTTGTTATATTGTTTGCGCAAATTGCTTTAGGTTTGAGCAATGTGATTCTGTTGGTTCCTTTAGCGGTTGCAGTCGCGCATAATGCAGTAGGTGCTTTGTTGTTGTTAAGCATGGTCAATATCAATTTCCAATTACATCGTCTACAAAAATAATAAGACGGGAGGAAACAATGAAGGCAACAACCGTAGTAAACGACAGCGTAAACCAATCGCCACTCCGCGCAACATGGAGAGACTACCTTGAGTTGTGTAAGCCAAAAGTAGTTGCGCTGATGCTACTAACCTCTGTGGTTGGCATGCTGCTGGCAACTTATAGTTTGCCGTCTTGGGAAGCTCTCATTCTTGGTAATCTTGGTATAGCTTTGATGGCGGGTTCCGCTGCCGCAATCAACCATGTCGTTGATCAACGCATTGATGTTCATATGGCGAGAACCAGAAACAGACCGCTTGCCGTAGGTAAGGTCGATAGCCTGTCTGCACTCATATTTGCAGCCGTGATTGGTGTACTCGGGATGCTGGTTCTGCTTGTTTGGGTGAATGCGCTAACCGCATGGTTGACCTTGGCCTCACTCATTGGCTATGCCTTGGTGTATACCATGTATCTCAAGCGTGCAACGCCCCAGAATATTGTGATCGGAGGTTTGGCTGGTGCCGCGCCACCGCTTCTTGGCTGGACAGCATCGACGGGGTATCTTGATCCGCACGCCCTGCTTTTAGTTTTGATTATTTTTGCCTGGACGCCACCGCACTTCTGGGCTCTGGCAATTCATCGTAAAGACGAATATGCAAAGGTCGGCATTCCGATGCTACCGGTAACGCATGGTGAGCGTTTTACCAAGCTGCACATACTGCTTTATACAGTTATTCTTTTGTTGGTAACTGTACTGCCCTATATCACTGGAATGAGTGGCGAGATTTACCTGGTTTCAGCTTTGTTACTCGGGGCAAGATTTATCCAGTGGGCGATCAGAATGATTCGTAATCACCATAAGCATGATGCGATCAATACCTTTAAATTTTCGATTACCTATTTAATGCTGTTGTTCGTGGCATTACTTGTGGACCACTACACCTGGCCCCTATTAGTCAGATTTTAAGGGGCAAGTTTTAAGAATCCGGAGTCAGATTCGGCTTTCTGACTCCAGAATCGCGAGAATGTTTGAAAGGATGTCTCGCATATCAATGTAGGTTTTCGTTCTGGGGATCAATGTCACCAGACGTTCGTCGAGTTCTTCGACTTTGGGGACGATACGACGGATGCCCTCCGTAATAAATTCATAGGGATAATGATGATCCTGAATACTGAGTTTATTTAGCTCGCCTATCTCCTGCGAAAACATACTCGCAATGTCATAAATAAAATCCTTATCTGCGATGTTTGATGCTTCCCAATAGGCGTCGTCCAGAAGTTCGCTAAAACTCATGAATTCGTTAATGACGTGGGCAATAGAGGGGCTAGGCACAATGCGATCCTCGATAAAATGGATCTTTCAACTATAGCAGAGGACCTGCAAGGTGCCTTGTTATCTTATGGGAGAATCGCGTTCACGTTGCCCTGATAGGTGTAGGCTGCATTTGGCTCAATCGGAATTCGATTGCCGTCGGCATCGACATCATCAACCCCGTCACCGTCTGAATCCTGATATGTAATATCATAGTCAGGATCGAGATATGGCTTCACTGTGATACTTTCTTGTGTCGGGTTCGCTTCACGAATATCGTTAATAACTTCCTGGATTTCGCAGCGTGTTGGATCATAAATAATGTCAGTCTCATCGGCGGTATAAATCGCTTCTTTGAAGACGGATTTGTAGATGCGCACCTCTCCCGCTTTCGCGGTCGTGTAGTCGACTTCAACTCTCACACGCTTTACATCCGGATAGGCCGAATTGAGTGAAAAGGATAGGTCGGGGTGTTTGTCCGCATCGCCGGCGCACTCTGTGGCATATAAAGGATAGGTTGTGCGTGTCGTGATTCCGGCTTCGCACGCTTTCAAGTCTTCTGGAGTGCTTGGGGAAATAGACAAAAAGTCGGGGTCGCATGGCTCGGTTTTTTGCTCGATGAGAATCTGTCCCAGTTCTGTGTCTTCGCCATCATCATACGACAGGCTCGAAAAACCATCTGTTGAGTTTGCTATGAGTTGGCGAATTTCTGGTTTGGTATAGCCTTTGGCTTTGTAGTTTTGGGGTAATGCCTGAAAAAAGCCGATATAAGGAACGGACTCGCGGGTTTCCGCTGTATCAAGATCGGTAACCTGGCTTGCCATGACCAGTGACTGCTGGACAATGCGGGTAAACGGATTGTAGCTCATTGCGACTTCCGCATAGGCGAGTGTATCGGCATTTTCATCCAGAATACGAACATTCTTGTTCACATAACTGCAGAAGTCATCGTCGTCTGAAACTGCTTGCGCTAATTGGTTTTTAGCTAGAACAAACGCTTCAATTTCGATATCCGGATCCGTGCTGGCAACAACGCTTTCAAGAAAATCCAGCGGGTTTGCGGATGAACTTACAACGCCCGCGCTCTTTTGATAGGCGAGAAAGTCTGCAATCTGCTGA
>DAITOW010000156.1:0-6618 GCA_036833965.1 Oleiphilaceae bacterium | reverse complement strand
CTCCCGGAGGGAATGAAGGCTGTCATTAACACCACTTCCTGGGAACTTCCTCCGGTATTCAAGTGGCTGAAAAATAGCGGAAACGTAGAAGCAACCGAAATGTACCGCACATTTAACTGTGGCGTAGGAATGGTCGTATGCGTACCTCAGGACACGGCCGAACAAAGTATCGCTCTGCTGCAGTCTTTGGGCGAAAAAGCGTGGATGATTGGCGCAATCGAAGCAAAAGATGACGCTGAAGAAGCCGTCGAACTAAGGGACTGAGAATGCAAGCTGAGCCAGCCCCTCTTCCCAAGGCCGTCGTACTAATCTCCGGCAGTGGTAGTAACTTACAAGCGATCATTGATGCCGCCTCATCCGGAGAATTACCTCTCGAAATCGCAGCCGTGATTTCAAACGTGCCGGATGCTTACGGACTAGAGCGGGCTGAAAAAGCGGAGATCACAACACACAAACTTGACCACCGCAAATTTCCTCAGCGCGAGTTATTCGACGCTGAACTGATACGAACTATTGAGCAACATCAACCGGATATCGTTGTGCTTGCCGGGTTTATGCGAATTCTAAGCAATGATTTTGTTCATCGTTACCTCGGCAAATTGGTGAATATCCACCCCTCTCTTCTGCCAAAATATCCAGGCTTGAATACCCACCAGCGTGCGATTGACGCTCAGGATAAATTTCACGGTGTCACCGTTCACTATGTGATTCCGGAGCTGGATGCCGGACCGAACATTGTGCAGGCAAAAGTAGAGATCACTGAACATGACACTCCTGACACGCTTGCCAAAAGAGTCCAGCAACAAGAGCACATTATCTACCCTATCGTATTAAAATGGCTCGCTGAGGGAAGACTAGCGCTACAGGGCGACCATGCGACGCTGGATGGAGAGGAACTACCTAAATCAGGGCTTCTACTGGATAGCAGCAGAGTTCTTCACTAAACTAAGAGCTCAATTTTGGTGGAGCTCCCAATGACTTGGCAATTGCGGTTCAGACGAGTCTTATCGCTGATTCTAATTTTGTGCGTCGACAGTGTACTGGCCGACGATGACACGTTCCTGCAACCCCATTCTGCCTCTTACGAAGCGCATATCTCACACGGCTTAAGTCTCGACGGAGAAGCTCAACGGGAGCTCGTACAGCAAGAGGATGGCTCATGGTTCTATCGCTTTAATGTCGATACAACCCCTGCCGAGATTACAGAGCAAAGTGTCTTTGATTTGATCGACAGAAAAATCAGACCAAAAACCTACGACTACCTACTTAGCGGTTTCTTGATCAAGGATCGCCACCAAAGCGTTGTGTTTGACCAGAACACAGGAACTCTCAACGAAAAATACAAGAAAAAGCAATGGTCTCTGGACATTTTGCCAGGCACGCTTGATCGACTTAACTACCAGTTACAACTGCAACTTGATGTCGGCGCAGGCAAACAAGACCTCGTTTATCAAGTGATTCACAAGGGAAAATTCCGAGAGTATCGGTTTCAGATATTGGGCAAAGAGTCTATCGACACAAAACTGGGAACCAAAGAAGCGATCGTAGTGGAAAAGGTTCGCGATGGAGGAAAACAGCGCGAGACAAAGTTATGGTTTGATCAGTCTGCCCCGTTCGCTTTGCTGAAAATGATCCAAACAGAACCCGATGGCGAGTATTACGAGATAAACATCACCGAACTTAGAGCCTCTGACACGGCAAACTCAGACAAGTAAAGCGTTCGACTAAGCTCAACGCAGGCCTATATATCTACAGATACGGCCAATTTGGCCGAAAACAATAGTACAACAGACCTTCACTGCGCTATTATGGTTAAAACATAAACTGTTTTAACAATAATAAAGTGCAGTAACAAGGTGTAAATATGAGTTCAGTGATCTCTGCGAGGAATACACTGCTCAAGGAACGAGTACCCCACATATACAGTATGCTTTTGAGTTTTGCCCTTAGCATACTTATCCCATCAATCTCTTTTGCAAACCCTCCTTCGGCTGAGGATACGATTTCCGAGCTGTTCTGGGGTTCGCTCTATAAACAAGGCGGCACGACGTTTTACTGTCAAAAAACGTTCAGTAAAAAGACGCCATTAATCACCGCTGGATATATTTATCCTCACGGAGACATAAGACAGCATCTCGGATGTGGTACCAAGCGCCAGTGTCTGAAAAACAGCGAAGAGTACAATCGCATCGCTTCAGATCTTCACAATCTGGTTCCTTCCGACTCTTACTTTGAAATGAAACGCACCAATACAATCTTTGGCGTGCTTGACGATCAAATCGAGGCAAATGAGTGCGGAATCAAACATAAGATGCATATTATCGAACCACCTGAGCGGATACGTGGTGACATAGCACGAGTGATTTTTTATATGCATGAGACTTACAATCTTCCGCTTATAGGTGGCCCTGCGGTGCTTGAATCCTGGAGCGAAATGGATCCGCCGAGTGAAGAAGAAATAGCTCGTCATAATGAGATAGAAAAGCTGCAGGGCAAGACAAATCCGCTGGTAATCTCACCCAACATGCCTCTTAGCGGACGGTCTGGCATGGAGATCAGCAGTATCAATTAAAAGTTAGCCCGGGTAGAAGTTAGCTCGGGCTAAATCGGTTCAATTTGATCTATCATCAGTTGAACCGATCTTCGACCTCGAAACTCATTTATTGAGGGTCGAAAAAGTATGCGTGCCCTATCAAAATCTGCACTACAGTGCGGACTTGAAAACTCGATAGCGTCCACTAGCTGCCTATCGGGCATTTCAACGACAAGCTTCAGATGCTTATCCTTCAATACCTTTGATTGTACAACCCTTACCTCTGCGTCAAAACGTGGCTCGGGAAACTTTTGTCCCCAAGGGCCTGCCCGTTCGAGAAGCTCAACCATTGGCAAGCTCAGGTCTTCACCAACAAGCTGACCATCTGTAAACGCAATTGATTCAAGGTCCTCCGGTCGTAACAATTCCCCCACCACCTGATTAAATGCAGACTTGAAGACCTCAAGGTTATGCAGCTCCAAACTCATACCAGCAGCCATCGCATGCCCACCAAACTTCTTCAATACATCCGGGTAACGCTTCGCAACCAGATCAAGTGCATCCCGCATATGCAACCCCGGAATCGACCGGGCAGAGCCTTTTAGCACCCCGATATTTTCCGGATCATCAGATTCTGGAGCAAAGGCTATCGCAGGTCGGTGCAAGCGTTCTTTTACCCTCGACGCAAGAATACCAATCACACCCTGATGCCAGTGAGGTTCATACAGCACGACTGAAAGCGTTGTTGTGGCATCGCATGAGGATTCAATTTGCTCTAAAGCGGCCTCCGCGTCCCTTCGCATCTCATCTTCAATATTTCTGCGCTCAAGGTTCAAGGAATTTAAAGTCTGGGCACGCTGTCTCGCGTCAAGTAAATCTCTTGCACGCAAACACTCAATACCGAGCGACATATCATCCAGACGCCCTGCTGCATTTAAACGCGGACCAATGGCAAATCCCAAGTCACTGGCAATGGCGCTTTTCATATCACGACCTGCAACCTCAAATAACGCACAAATACCCGGTCTAGCCCGGCCAGCCCTGATGCGCCGAATACCCTGCTCCACCAAAATCCGGTTATTGAAATCCAGAGGTACAAGGTCGGCAACTGTGCCTAAAGCGACCAGATCAAGGTAATCAGCCATATTCGGCTCACGAAGTGAGGCGCTCGCAAACCAGCCATCCTCTCTAAGGCGAGAGCGCAGCGCGGACATGACGTAGAAAATCACACCAACACCGGCAAGCGACTTACTGGGAAACGTGCAGCCTTGCTGGGCCGGATTAACGATTGCATCAGCATCTGGCACAGAATCACCCGGCAAATGGTGATCCGTAACAAGCACTTTAATTCCGAGTTCGTGTGCCCGATCCACACCCTCAAAACTTGAAATTCCGTTATCAACGGTCAACAACAGGTCAGGATCTTGTTGAGACGCCAAATCAACAATTTCAGGAGTTAAACCATATCCGAATTTAAAACGATCAGGGACCAGATAATCACAGTGTCTAGCCCCCATAGCAGTTAATGCTTCAACGGCCAGGGTACTGCTAGTCGCCCCATCTGCATCGAAGTCACCAATCACTATAATTTTCTTTGACGACTTAATAGCATCTGCGAGCAAATCAACTGCTTGCGCAATGCCTTTCAACGCCTTGACGTCTGAAAGACCGTTTAATTGAAGTTGCAATTCGGCATCAGAGCAGACGCCGCGGGAGGCGTAAATACGAGCCAAAAATGGTGGGAGGCCGGTAAACTCCGGGATAGTCGAGGGAAGTGGTCTTGGAAGGATTTTCTTCAACATACTTGCCCTGCTCTTTCTTGAAGAAATATGGTTGGGCCGGACAGGCCACAACCATAATCAAGTAGAATTATTTACGTCGATGTTCAGCAACGTGCGCCTGAACGGTCGCGAGATCATTTGCCAACACCTCGTAGCGCTCTTCTCTCTCGAAAAGATCCGCCATATGATGCGGTAATGCTGGCTCCACACCAACACCTGCACGCTCAATTGCTTCAGGAAACTTCACCGGATGCGCCGTACCCAAAGTGACCATCGGAATAGAAGCATCTCTTCTGGTATTTCTCGCAGCCTTCACACCAATTGCAGTGTGCGGGTCTAGTAAATACTCCGTCGCTTCATAAACATCCTTAATCGTCTCGCAGGTTTGTTCATCATCAACTGCCCAGCTATCGAAAAGCGCTCGAGCAACTTTCCATCGACTGTCTTCGATTGAACCTGACTCCGTTTTCCACTGTTCCATCAAAGCAGAGATCGCATGACCATCGCGACCATACAGGTCGAACAGCAGGCGCTCAAAGTTACTGGAAACCATGATATCCATGCTTGGAGAAAGCGTCTTGTGCAGAGGCTCCAGCTCATAACGATTGTTACTGATACATCGGTGCAAGATATCGTTGCGATTTGTCGCGACAACAAGCTGGTTAATCGGCAAGCCCATGTTGCGAGCCAAATAACCAGCAAAAATATCTCCGAAGTTACCCGTCGGTACCGAGAACGAAACACTTCTTGCCGGCCCACCTAGCGCCAAAGAAGCACTAAAATAGTAAACGATCTGGGCCATAATTCGTGCCCAGTTAATAGAGTTTACTGCGACCAAACGAGTACCGTTCAGGAACGACTGATCCGCAAAGCTTTGTTTCACCATATTTTGGCAATCGTCAAAATTGCCCTCAACAGCGATATTAAAGACATTGTTCGCGAGCACAGTCGTCATCTGTTTACGTTGAACATCCGATACGCGCTTAAACGGATGGAGGATAAAAATATCCACATTATCGCAGTGCCGACATCCTTCAATCGCCGCAGAACCGGTGTCCCCGGAAGTTGCCCCCATAATCACAACGCGCTCATCACGGCGTTTCAAAACATAATCAAGCAGACGCCCAAGCAGCTGCAGCGCAAAATCCTTAAACGCAAGCGTTGGACCGCGAAACAGCTCCATCACCCACTCGTTCGAATCAATCTGTACAAGAGGAGCGACCGCCGGATGTTCAAAAACGCCATACGTTTCAACAATCATTGCCTTGAAATCGTCTTCAGGAATCGCTCCTTCGACAAAAGGATACATCACATTAAATGCAAGATCGGAATACGGAAGACCGCGCCACGATGCGATTTGCTCCTGGGTAAATCTGGGGAGGGTTTCAGGCACATAAAGACCGCCGTCCGACGCCAGACCAGCGAGCAAAACATCTTCAAATTCCAATGCGGGAGCCTTTCCGCGCGTACTGATATATTTCACGTTCGTTACCTAAACTTGATTTCTTAAAACTGTGCTACACGGATCTTAATGACTTTACCCTGAGTCGATTCAAGCGCTTCAATAGCTAGAATCGCTTCATTCATAACAGCTTCATTCACTGCATGCGTCATAATGATAAGCGGAATCACATCGCCCACCTGCTCAGCTTCATTCTGCGCTACAGATTCGATGTTGATGCCAAGGTCACTCATGACCGTTGCGACTTTGGCCAATGTTCCGGGAGTATCGTCCACCATAATTCGGATATAAAACGGACAAACCGTTTCATCAATCGAAAGTACAGGCACGTCGTTCAGCAGCTCGTCGTTAAAACCCAGAGATGGAACAACGCCCGACACATCTTTGGAATACTCGCGGGCAATATCAATCACGTCCGCGATCACAGCCGATGCTGTTGCCTCAGAACCAGCGCCCGCTCCGTAATAAAGCGTTTTACCAACCGCATCACCAGTAACGACTACTGCGTTCATTACACCATCAACACGGGCCAGCAACTCACTATCTTGAACCAGAGCCGGATGCACTCGCACTTCCACGCCGTTTTCTCGTTTGCGCGCAATACCAAGGTGTTTGATCACATAACCCAATTCGGCCGCATGCTTAACGTCAAGAGTAGAAAGATTGCTGATCCCCTCAGTAAAGGTTTTGTCAAACTGCAAAGAAATACCAAAAGCAGAAGAAGCAAGAATCGTCAGTTTGTGGGCCGCATCAATACCCTCAACGTCGAAAGTCGGATCAGCTTCGGCATACCCGAGTGCTTGCGCCTCCGCTAACACATCCTCAAACGCGCGCCCCCGGCC
>DAITOW010000155.1:0-6634 GCA_036833965.1 Oleiphilaceae bacterium | reverse complement strand
ACGTGAGCTTGGTTTGCCCTCGGTTGTGGTTGTGTTTGAGCCTCAGCCGCAGGAGTATTTTCGGGGAGAGAATGCCCCGGCTCGCATCATGCGGTTTCGCGATAAGTTTGATTGTCTGGAAAGTTTGTCTCTCGATTACCTTTGTGTGCTCAAGTTTGATGAATATTTCCGGAGTCTGACGGCGAGAGCCTTCGTCGAGCAGGTGTTGGTCGATCACCTCAAATTGAAGCATCTGGTTATTGGTGATGATTTCCGTTTTGGCGGCGATCGACAGGGCGATTTTAGCCACCTGGTTCGATCGGGTGACGAGTTTGGTTTTGATGTTGAGAGAACCGAGACTTTTTGCACTGAACAGAATTGCCAGAATGGAGAACGAGTCAGCTCTACTTTGATTCGACAGGCCTTGGCAGAAGGCAAACTTGATGATGCCAAGTCGTGCATGGGGAGACCCTTCAGTATTAGCGGGCGGGTAATGTATGGTCGTCAGTTAGGTCGGCAGATCGGGTTTCCTACGGCAAATATTGCTTTGAAAAGACAGTGCAGCCCTGTGTCCGGTGTGTTCGCGGTTCGCGCGAATATCCAGTCTGGTCGCCATAAAGGGCTCTACTTTGGTGTCGCGAATGTCGGAAGAAAACCAACGGTTGGAGATTTCGACGCCAACCTCGAAGTGCACCTGTTTGATTTTTCGGGCGACATTTATGGTGCACGGGTTCAAGTCGAGCTATTGGAAAAAATTAGAGAGGAGCGGCGCTTCGAAAGCGTAGATGCGCTCGCCGAACAAATACAAAAAGATAATCTTGCTGCGAGAGAGTTTGCAGCGCAACAAAGACAGCCGTTAAGGCTAGTTTGAGATGAAGTGATAAAACTATGAGTGATTATAAGCACACCTTGAATTTGCCCGATACCGAGTTCCCAATGCGTGGTAACTTGGCGCAACGAGAGCCTGCAATGCTTAAAGCATGGCAGGAGCAGGGACTGTATTCAAAAATTCGCGAAGCGAGAAAGGGTGCTGAAAAATTTATTCTGCATGATGGTCCTCCCTATGCAAATGGCAGTATTCACATTGGTCACTCGGTCAACAAGATTCTGAAAGACATTATCGTTAAGTCAAAGACGATCAGCGGCTTCGATGCGCCATACATTCCTGGTTGGGACTGTCATGGCCTTCCCATCGAACATAACGTTGAGAAAAAGATTGGCAAAGCCGGAGTCAAGGTTGAGTTCTCTGCATTCAGAAAAGCCTGTCGTGAGTATGCTGCGAAACAGGTCGCAGGCCAGAAAGAAGACTTTATCCGTCTGGGTGTTTTTGGTGATTGGGATAATCCTTATCTCACCATGGACTTCAAGTTTGAAGCAGACATTATTCGTGCGCTTGGAAAGATCATTGAGAACGGCCACCTGGTGAAGGGCTTCAAGCCGGTTTACTGGAGCGTGGTGGGTGGTTCAGCTTTGGCTGAAGCGGAAGTCGAGTATCAGGACAAGCAAAGCACCGCGATTGATGCGCGTTATGACGTGGTTGATCGTGCAGCCGTTCTGGAAAAGTTTGGCGTGGAAGACAATCAGCAAAATCTTGCGGTTGTGATCTGGACAACGACTGCCTGGACCTTGCCGTCCAGTCAGGCGGTTTCTCTTAACCCGGAACTTGATTACGCACTCGTCCAAGTGGATTTGGGTCTTGGCCAGGAGCGTATAATTCTGGCGCAGGCGCTTGTTGATAGTGCGATGGAGCGTTATGGCGCTGAGAACTTCGAAGTGCTCGGTACCGCGAAAGGACTAGAGCTTGAAGGGCAGTTGTTGTTGCACCCGTTTTATCGAGAGAAGCAATTGCCGGTGTTGGTGGGCGATCACGTGACGACAGATGCCGGTACAGGTGCAGTGCATACCGCGCCGGATCATGGTGTTGATGACTTTAATGTTGGCAACAAATATGGCCTGAAAACGCTTAACTACGTGGATGATCATGGTGTCTTCCGAGATAACGTACCAATGTTTGCAGGTCAGCATGTGTACAAGGTTGATGGCCCAGTGCTTGAAGTTCTGGAGTCCAACGGCAAACTGGTTCTGAAAAAAGTGTTCACGCACAGCTACCCGCATTGCTGGCGCACCAAGACACCTTTGATCTTCCGTGCGACGCCGCAGTGGTTTGTCAGCATGACCCAAAACGGCTTGAAAGAATCTGCAATGCAGGCAGTCAAAGGCGTGAAGTGGATTCCGTCATGGGGGCAAAACCGGATTGAAGCCATGTTGGAACAAAGCCCAGACTGGTGTATCTCGCGTCAGCGTACCTGGGGTGTTCCGATAGCCTTGTTCGTGCATAAAGAAACACAAGAACTGCATCCTGACACCTCAGAGCTTATTGAAAAGGTGGCTCAAAAAGTGGAAGGCAAGGGGATGGATGCCTGGTTTGATCTGGATGCGACGGAACTGCTTGGTGACGATGCCGCGAATTGGGATAAGGTCACGGACACGCTTGATGTCTGGTTTGATTCGGGTGTAACGCATGCGGCAGTGCTTCGTCAGCGTGAAGAGCTCAATCAGTATCCGGCAGATTTGTATTTGGAAGGCTCCGACCAGCATCGTGGCTGGTTCCAGTCTTCGCTTAAGACAGGTATCGCGATCAATAATGCGGCTCCTTATAAGCAAGTATTAACGCACGGCTTCACCGTTGACGGTGAGGGTCGAAAAATGTCGAAGTCGATCGGTAACGTGGTTGCGCCTCAGGAAGTGATGAACAAACTGGGTGCTGATATCTTGCGTTTGTGGGTTGCTGCGACAGACTACAGCGGCGAAATGACCGTTTCTGACGAGATTCTGAAGCGAACGGCGGATTCTTATCGACGTATCCGTAACACCGCGCGTTTCTTGCTCAGTAATATCAAGGGTTTTGATCCAAAGACCGATCTGGTTGCGAACAAGGATATGATTGCCCTAGACCGTTGGGCGGTTGATCAGACTTTGCAGCTTCAGGATGAAATCAGAGCCGCGTATGAGAACTACAACTTCCTGGAAGTTTTTCAGGCGATGGTTCAGTTCTGCGTCGGCGAGTTGGGCGGGTTTTACCTGGACATCATTAAGGATCGTCAGTACACAACGCAGGCTGACAGCCTTGCACGTCGCTCATGCCAGACAGCGATGTACCATATTCTGGAAGCGATGACGCGCTGGATGGCGCCGATTCTGAGCTTTACTGCAGATGAAATCTGGGAGTTCATGCCTAAGCCTGCTGCTGGTGAGCGTGAAGACAGTGTCTTCCTCGCAACGTGGTATGAAGATTTGGCGGCCTTGAGTGATGACGATGTCCAGGGGCGTGAGTTTTGGCAAACCGTCATGACCGTGAAAGAGGCGGTCAACAAGCGTATCGAAGAAGAACGGAATGCTGGTAAGGTCAAAGGCGGGCTCACGACCAAGGTTGAGTTGTTCTGTGAAGGTCAATTGGCCGACACCCTGAACAAGCTTGGTGACGAGTTGCGCTTTGTCCTGATTACCTCTGGAGCAGAGGTAAAAGGTTTGAGTGAAGATGGACATACCACTGCGCAGCCAAGTGATATGGAAGGATTGCTGGTTAGCGTGAGTCCGTCTGAGGACGCGAAGTGTGATCGTTGTTGGCACCATCGCCCGGAAGTTGGGTCAATCGAAGCGCACAAGGAATTGTGTCAGCGTTGTGTGGATAACATCGATGGTGAAGGTGAGCAAAGAAGCTTCGCGTAAGCTTCTTTCTTTAGAGCTTCGTCCAACGATTTAGAGAGAGTTTATGCTGAAGTACCTTTGGTTATCACTGGTTGTCATCGTGCTGGATTTGTATACCAAGTATCTGGCAAGCACCCAGTTGGATTATGCGATTCCGGTTCCCGTAATGCCGCATTTCAATTTAACGTTGTTGCATAACACCGGTGCGGCTTTCAGCTTTTTGGCTTCCGAGTCAGGCTGGCAGCGCTGGTTTTTTATTGCTCTGGCGGTAGGTGTGAGTCTGGCTCTGATCCGTTGGGTTTACACCTTGAAGAATGATCGTTGGCTTGCTGTTGCCTTGTGTCTGGTTCTCGGCGGGGCGCTCGGTAATTTATACGACCGTGTTGTCCTCGGATATGTTGTGGATTTTCTTCACTTCTATTGGGAGGATTACCACTTCCCGGCATTTAATTTGGCAGACAGTGCCATTTCTGTGGGTGCAACCATGCTGGTGCTCGACATGTTCCGTAATAGGGATGCTGACGACAAACCTTCAGAAAAAGATCGCTCTGAGTCTCGCGCCATCTAGCTTTCGGGCAAAGAGCTTTTTGTTGTAAAGATTGTAAAGACCTGCGGGTCAATAAGTAGGATCTCGTTTTGAGTTTAAAAGTCGCTGCAGACACGCGCATTACGCTGCATTTTTCATTGAGCCTGCAAGATGGCTCGGTTATTGATTCCAATTTTGAAGGAGCTCCAGCGACCTTTGAATACGGTGATGGCCAACTGCCTGATGGTTTTCTTTCCTATCTGGATGGTCTTGCTGAGGGCGAAGAAGGAGCGTGGCTTGTCACGCCGGAAAAAGCTTTTGGCATGCCTAATCCGAATAATGTCCAAACGTTCAAGCGTTCCGATTTTGCACAAGACATGCAGTTGGAAAAGGGGCTGGTTATCTCATTTGCCGATGCGAGTCAGTCCGAGTTACCTGGCGTGGTAAAACAGGTAGATGATGACGAGGTCGTGATCGATTTTAACCATCCGCTCGCTGGCGAAACCCTGACGTTTAAAGTCAAAATTGTTGCTATCGAAGCAATCAACGACGGAGCAGCGTAACACTTATCATGAAGATCCAGCTTGCTAACCCCCGCGGCTTTTGTGCCGGCGTTGATCGTGCTATTGAGATTGTGAACAGGGCGTTGGAGGTATTTGGTGCGCCTGTGTATGTGCGCCACGAGGTGGTCCATAACCGTTTTGTCGTCGATGACTTGAAGAGCCGTGGCGCGGTGTTTGTTGATGAGTTGGACGAAGTTCCCGATGACGCCTTGGTGATCTTTAGTGCACATGGCGTCTCCAAAGCGGTACAGAATGAAGCCAAAGGTCGTGGCTTGAAAGTGTTCGATGCGACCTGTCCTCTGGTCACCAAAGTACACCTTGAAGTCAGTAAGTTTTCGACAGATGGAATGGAGTGCGTGTTGATTGGGCACGAAGGTCATCCTGAAGTCGAAGGTACCATGGGGCAATACGATGCCAGCAATGGTGGCGCGATCTACCTTGTGGAAGACGTTGAGGATGTTGCATCGCTTGAAGTGAGCAACCCGGAGTTACTTGCTTACGTCACCCAGACAACTTTATCGGTAGATGATACCTCCAAGGTCATTGATGCGTTGAGGGCAAAATTCCCGGCTATTCAGGGGCCGCGTAAAGATGACATTTGCTATGCAACCCAGAACCGTCAGGATGCGGTGAAAGGCATGGCGCAATCAGCCGATTTGATGCTAGTTGTAGGCTCTCCAAACAGCTCCAACTCGAATCGTTTGCGAGAGCTTTCCGAACGCATGGGTACCAAAGCCTTTTTGATTGATGATCAATCCCAGATTGAAGCTTCGTGGCTTGATGGCGTCGATACGGTCGCGGTGACTGCCGGAGCCTCAGCCCCGGAAGTGTTGGTGCAAGCAGTGATTGCCCGCCTGAAAGAACTGGGGGCCTCCACGAGCGAAGAAGTTGCCGGCAGGGAAGAGAATATTGTTTTCTCCATGCCAAAAGAGCTGCGCATTCCGGTAAAGAACGTCTAGTAAGGCTTAGATCTGGCCGTTCTCTACTCTTCTTTATTTTGTTATGCCTGACCCGATTCGGCTTTAATTTGGCCTGAGTTGCAAGCTGATCGCTAAACTCGACTCTATTCAAGCCTATCTCTCTGTTTTCCAAGATCTTTTCTTACAAATTCCAAATCTTTGTCTAAGCTGACTAAAGGGCTTGGATTTTGTGTGCGTTTTGTCGCATTTTGCTCGCGGATTAACCATTTATCTCAGGATATGACCGTTAGTCGCTCAGCATTCCGCACTTTCCAGCCAAACAATTACAGTGTATGTATCGAAAACTATCAGGCTGCATTATGAATCAAGCAAAACTGAAGCAATCTGGATTCACTCTTATGGAATTGCTCATGGCAATTGTGATCGTTGGTATTTTGACCGGCATCGCGCTACCAAGTTTCAATTATACAATTGCTAACAACAAGCTCAGTTCCAATGCGAATGAGGTGGTTGGTGCGTTTAATCTTGCGCGCGCTGAAGCGACTCAAAGAGGTTCCAGGATTAATGTTTCATCTGTCTCCGGAGGGACCGACTGGGCGCAAGGCTTTAGGATCTGGCGCGATGCTAATGGTAACGCGGCCTACGATGCAGGCGAGGAAATTCGGGTGTTTGAAGCGATTGATTCCGGCTTGACCTTAACAGGAACAGTCTCGGGCATTAATTTTAATGCGCTTGGTTTTGCATCAGCGGCGATGACGCTCACGCTCTGTTCCGATCAGGCTGCGGTGAATGACCGTCAGTTGGATGTCGCGCTTTCCGGTCGAGTCAATATCGATCAGTTTAATTGCCCTTGATGTTCAGCTTGCGAAGGAAGGTATTTGATATGAATAAGATGCGACATAACCTCAGTAAGCATCAAGGTCTTTCCATCATCGAAG
>DAITOW010000154.1:0-6666 GCA_036833965.1 Oleiphilaceae bacterium | reverse complement strand
TTCTTGGACTGTCCCGGTTTCGCGCCACGATAGAAACGGCCGCTTTTGGCGATATTGGTTTTGATGCCACCCGGGTGAACAGTAATCGGCGTGACGCTTGTGTTTTTCAGCTCCAGACGCAAGGCTTCGGTATAGCCTTTTACTGCAAATTTGCTGGCATTGTAGGCGCCTTGAGTAGGAATACCCACAAGGCCAAACACGCTGGAAATATTGACGACTGCGGAATCGGGAGATTTCTTGAGTAGGGGAAGGAAGAGCTTGGTGCCGTGCACCACGCCCCAGAAATTGATATCCATTAACCACTCAAAGTCTTCATAGGAGGTCTCTTCAACGGTTTGGGAGAGGGCGACACCTGCGTTGTTGACGACCATATCAGCAAGACCGTATTTCTTGTCGACCGCATCGGCAAAGGCCTGCATTTCCTCTTTCTTTGCAACATCCACTTGCATGGCCAGCAAATGCTTTTTGTCGAGGCCAAGCATCGCGACGGTTTCGTCAAGCGAAGCCTGATTTACATCTGAGATTGCCAGTTTCGCACCCTGATCTGCAAGCTGCATCGCGAGTGAGCGGCCGATGCCAGAGCCTGCACCCGTAACAACGCAGACTTTATCTTTAAAGTTTTTCATCGTGGAGAGCTTTCTTCTTTTGTTGTTGTTCGTTGTTCCATGCTAGCACCGGCTCACAGGTGCTCCCACTCTATGCGCCATGAGCGAGTTTACTTATTCGGCCAAGCAAGATCAGTTGCCGCACTCTCTGCCGCGCTCAAGGTGGTCTGATCGCCTAGTCTAAAAAAGCTGTTCTTTGAAAGTCGCTTTTATAAAACAGAGACGGTAACAACTTCGGAGTAATCGCTTTCAAGCCCGTCGTTGTCGACGACCGTGACGGCAAAATGGTATTCGCCATCCTGCAAACCGCTAATGTCGAGCTCTGTGTTCAGGCCGTCAACAACATGCATTGCGCCATAATCACCATTTTCATCTATTTGGTACACATGAAAACGGTCGATTTCATAGATCTCGAGTCCCGTCCCGTCCACGCGTTCGAGCGGATAATCCCAGGACAAGTGGATTGTTGCGCCGGGATCGGCAGTCACAACATCTGTTGAACTGTCAGGTGTTGTTGACGTGTCAGTAGTACCTGAAGTATCCGTCGTGGTCGATGTGTCAGTGGTACCACTTGTGTCAGTGCTTGCTGTTGATGTGTCGGTTGTAGCTGACGTATCGGTTGTGGTGTCAGCGGGACTGGTTGTGTCGGTGGTACTTGTGGTGTCGGTACTTGTGGTGTCGGTGCTTGATGTTGATGTGTCGGTAGTTTGCTTGCCTTTGCCGAAGCCTTTGCCCGGGGACTCTTGGGATTCCTTCACCGTCTTCGGAGCTCCAATAGCATCTGCGGCACCGCCAATCAGAACCAGTGGCGAGAAGCTGAGAATGGACGTTAATATGGCATTTCTGAGCTTGCTCTGTACGCGAAGGGCTTTGTTAATCTGGCGTTTGGTTACCCATCCATTGGCGACCAGTATTTCACCGATTTGCAGCTGGTTTGTCTTCTGTATTTGAATGGCAAGATGGAGCTGTTCTTCTGTGATAAGACCTTTTTCTAACAGAAGATCGCCGAGTCGTGTTTTTACTTTATGATGCTTACTCATAACGGATTACCTCACGCTATCATGGCCTAAATATTGTCCATGATTTGCAGTTGATCAAGGTAGATGAGTAAAAGATTTGCGGGGAATTTTGGGAGAAAAGTATGAAACTTCTTTCCTCCCATGCACTTATGGCTATTAGCTATAAATTACTTTCATTACGTTGCCTGATCTTGCGTACTACCAACGCGAGAATTGGTGTTCTACAAATCCCCAGACGCCATCAAGTTTTATTTCGGGTTTGCCCGCCAGTTTGATGCTTCCTTGAAATTGGCCAAAGATCTGATGGAAGTTGGTTGCCAGAAGCAAGAGGTCGAGTTCTTCACTGTGTTTGCCAACCGGTTCAAAGCGCAGGTCGACACTGCCATCTCTGGAAAGTGCCCGCCACTCGCCGAGCATGTGGTCACGGTTATAATCAAACTGTACTTGCGGTAGTTCTATACACTCGTCACCCAGCCAGATACAGTTTTCAGAGTAACCCGTTTCGTTTACCCCCCAACTGATGTTCAATCCGATCGCAGGTAGCTTACTGCTCGGAGGCAAGCTAAAGCAGGCCCAGTTCCAGAACGTATCACGACGCATAAAACCGGCGGAAAAATCATGGTGACCATAGCAATGAATGTCATGGAGATTGATTTGGCCCAGTTCGCACTCGAGCGTCCCTTGTACGGGCAGAGCTGCGGTCTTCTGAGCATAAACCCAGCCGTTGACCGCGCAAGGTGTGCATAGACTCTGCGTCTGGTAGTTAGCGGACTCATCCATCCAGGCATCAATTTGCAGTTCCGGACCAAAATCAATCAGCAGGTGCTTTTTGCGTGTTCCATCCTTGTTGAGAATATATCGTTGCGAAGCAGAGTTTTTCCCTTTCGAGAAGCGACTGATGCCGTTGTCGGTGCGTTCGCTCATTTTGAGCCCCAAGGACAATGGCACCTTGAATTGCCACGTGAGCATCTTTTGGTCGGACGGGCGGAAGACATACACAAAGCAGGCGCCAATGTAGCGAATGTCAGCGAATGCACAGCCAAAGATGAGGTCATCGCCGATCGCCCCAAAGTATTGAAATTGCTTGTACGAGAAGTGCTTTCTGAGCGCGCTACTCGCTTTGTTCATGACGGTACGGTGGTCGAAATCCTTGCCGTTGATGACGCTTACCGGCGTTTCAAAGTGCCCGTGATGTACCTGGCCATCTGCGTCCACGAGCTGTTCAATATGTTTTTTCATTTTGGAATAGTGATCTTTTCTAGACGAAGTTGTTTTTCTTTGACGCGAATCTTAACCCAGATTCGACAGCGGTTTAAAACAATTGCCATCGTGATGTACAACTTGCGCACAAATACGGACTTTCAAGCTTGGTTTGCCAGAGCGCTTTGTGTAGGCTTTTCAGGCCTACAAATTTGCTTATAGATTTCACGATTAATGGACTTTTCAAATCTCTTTTTACGATCTTGCGTTTTCGTTTGCGCCATCGCTCTGTCCACTGTCACGCTTGCAGAAGAGGAAACTACGGAAACTCCTCTCTGGGATTGGGATTTGTTTGATGGTGTTGGCTGGACGCCAAGATATACCTATCTGTATAAGGATAACGTCATTGGCATCGCACACTATGCGGGGCTGTCGTATTTCAACAAGCAGGGGGCGCAACGCTCCGGTGCAACATTTCGCTATGCCGCCGGATCGAAAGGCCACAAGTACAATGTTTCCTATACGAACTCGACCTGGCACTGGGGTGTGGATTTCGGTTTTTCATGGCACGTGCTGGATGCGGGTAACCTGACGATTCCTGATCCATACGGCATTGAGCAGTTAGGGCTGGAAATGACGGTGCGCTATCGGGTGCTTTCGATCACGGCCACGCATACCGAAGGCTATTCCTGGGCAACACTCGGTTTGAACATCGAAGGCTTGCCTATCTTCGACCACTGGTAGCAAACACTTGAGATCGGGGCTTTAAAGCTCCGGCGTTCGCTTGAGATCGATCGTCTTGCTTTGCATCAATGTGCGCAAGGTAGACGATTTAAACTCCCGCTGATAAAGAACAAAAACGATGCTTGTCGCTGCGACCATAAAAAGTATCGGATTGATAAACCAGGCAAGAATCGAGATCGAAAAGTAGTAGGTTCTCAGACCCATATTAAAATTGTGCGCGGCCATCGAGCCCATTTTTGCAAGACGCTCTGCAAGCACCCGGTGCTCTTTTGGTTTTTCTTCTCGTGAGCAAACCGGAGCCCCGCCAATCATTACTGTCACAAAGCCGTACTGGCGCAAGCTCCAGGTAAATTTGAAGAAGGCATAGACAAATACCACGATCAACACCAGGAACTTTAACTCCCATTCTGCGCGTGTTGCCGGCATCACGAAGGGCAAGTCTTCCAACAGGCCAATGGCTTTGTCTGTTGAACCGAGAATTGTCAATAAACCTGCAAGAATCAGCATGGTTGTTGAGGCGAAGAACGAAACACTGCGCTCCAGATTTGCAATGGCCGTGTTGTCGGCAACCCGGATATCTCGTTCCAGCAGTTCATTCATCCACTCAAGTCGCGCCAGATAGAGCAGGCTGGCAAGGCAGGGTGTGTCATGCACGCGTCGGCGGGTATAGGCGCTGTAGCCTTTAAAGCAGAGGAGAAACCAAAATATGGCGATGACATCCATCCAGATGGAAGAAATAAATTCAGGGAACGGCATATGGAACTCAAGCACCCGGGTTTGTTGTAATTAATTGGTTCTGACTTAAAGAATAAAACAGTCTAATTCACTTCTTGCGCTAGATCAGCACTTATTCGCTTTGCTATAGTTTCAATCTTTACAGGATAAAGTTAAAGGCTTGTTGGAATTCACGCTTAATCTATGGGAGCGAAAAATGAGTGTAGTAGAGCAGTGGCACGAACTATTAAAAAGTAAAAAGACCTCGGGTCTGAGCAAGTTGCTCGCCGATGACGTTGTGTTTTACTCACCGGTCGTGCATACCCCGCAAAAAGGTAAACCGATAACTACGATGTATTTATCTGCTGCTTTCTTTGTCTTTTTTAACGATACCTTCAAATACGTTCGAGAGACCATTGCGGAAGACCACGCCATTCTGGAGTTTCAAACCGTTATCAACGGCGTTGAGGTAAATGGCGTCGATATGATTACATGGAACGATGACGGGCAGATTACCGAATTCAAGGTCATGGTTCGACCGCTGAAGGCGATTCAAACCATTCACGAAATGATGAAAGCCATGCTCGAGAAAATGGGCGGCTAGGTCAGATCACTGACCGCTTCGGTGTGCGGATCCAGGTGGATCAGCACATCGACATCATGAAACGCCTTATCAATCTCCGCCTCGACCTTGTCGCTAATCTGATGCGCCTTGTTTAAGGGCGTTGAACCATGCAGTACCAGGTGCAATTGTACGAATTTGGTTCGTCCTGACTGGCGTGTTCGTAAATCGTGCACCTCCAGTACTTCCTCTGGTGCATTTGCAATACTGAGAATTTGCTCCTGCTCTTCTTCAGGAAGTTCGCGGTCCAGCAAATGGTGAACGGCTTCGTCTCCGATGTCCCAGGCTGATTTGAGTATGTAGAGTCCTATGCCTAATGCGATGACCGGGTCGGCTTGCACCAGACCTTGTTGATACAAAACCAGACCAATAAGAATGCCCGTGTTCGTCAACAAGTCCGAAGCGTAGTGCAGGGAGTCAGCTTTGATCGCAAGCGAACCGGTTTTTTTGGAGACATAGCGTTGAAACGCAACAAGCGCGAATGTCAGAACGATCGAAACGCCCACCACCAGGCTGCCTACGTCAATCGAGCGCAACTCTGCTGGGTTTGCCATTCGCTCTATGGAATAGAAAATCAGAAACAGCGCAGAACTTGAAATGAACAGTGCCTGACCGAGCCCCGCGAGAGACTCTGCCTTACCGTGCCCGAAACGATGCTCATCGTCTGCCGGAATCATCGCATAGCGGATGGCAAACATATTGATCAGTGAGGCGAGCAAGTCGAGCAGGGAATCGACGAGTGAGGCCAAAACCCCCATCGAACCAGTGGCGAACCAGGCGTAGACTTTCATCAACAGCAGCATGATGGCAACGCAAACAGACGCGTAGCTCGCCAATTTAATGAGTTTATTGAAGTGTAGTTGTTTTGCGCTGAGCTTATTTGTCATGAAAACTGTCTGATTGTCTTAATGTATTGGAAACATGCTATATAGTACG
Source organism: Oleiphilaceae bacterium (assembly GCA_036833965.1). Classification (GTDB taxonomy): domain Bacteria; phylum Pseudomonadota; class Gammaproteobacteria; order Pseudomonadales; family Oleiphilaceae; genus PZPK01. Next base: position 826 of record DAITOW010000154.1, on the reverse strand, counting down.
TGGTTGGGCGCGACCTTCAAGGGAAAGTGTGCCCGGAGGCTGAATGGATGTGGGAGATTTGTCAGTGAGCTGGGTGCAGGACTCGATAAAAAAAATACTCGCGGAGATGCAACGCTCTTCGGATACACATTTATTTCAGGTGCCGATGCCGGATGACTTCAGCGATATACAGGTCTATATCAAAGACGAATCCACCCACCCGACCGGGTCCCTGAAACATCGACTCGCCAGATCCCTGTTTTTATATTCGCTCGCTAATGGTGATGTTGCCGAGGGCACGACGATCATTGAAGCGTCCTCAGGCAGTACGGCTGTATCTGAAGCCTATTTCGCCCGACTTCTCGGCTTACCTTTTGTTGCGGTCATGCCGGACACCACTTCCCGACAAAAGCAGGCACAAATCGAATTTTACGGTGGTCGCTGCCATCTGGTTAAAGGCAGTGAGATATATAATGAGTCTGCCCGTCTCGCCAAAGAACTGAACGGCCATTACATGGATCAGTTTACCAATGCCGAGCGAGCGACTGACTGGCGGGGAAACAACAACATCGCGGATTCTATTTTTAAGCAGATGCGGTGTGAGCCAAACCCGGAGCCAAAGTGGATTGTGGTGAGTGCAGGGACTGGGGGCACATCGGCTACCATCGGTCGGTACATTAACTACAAGGGAGTTGCTACCCGCTTGTGTGTGCCTGACCCTGAACATTCGGTGTTTTACGACTACTATCAGACACGGGATTCTGAAACGCGCTGCGATCGTGCTTCTGCCATTGAGGGTATTGGCCGACCTCGTGTTGAACCTTCGTTTATTGCTGCCGTGGTGGAT
>DAITOW010000153.1:1605-6684 GCA_036833965.1 Oleiphilaceae bacterium | reverse complement strand
GCTCAAGCGCTATCAGCGAAAGATGGCACGACAAGTGAAGGGTTCAAATCAACGCAAGAAAACGATTAAACACATCGCGAGAGTACACGAAAATACGGCTAATGTCAGGGAGAACTTTTGGCACCAGGTGACGCGTTCAGTGGTAGATCATTCAAAGGTCGTTGTCATTGAAAACCTGAAGCTAAAGAATATGACGAAGCGTGCTAAAGCTAAACAATGCGAAGAGACCGGCAAATGGGTCAAGAATGGCGCGAAAGCAAAATCAAGCTTAAACAAAGCGATCCTTGGTGTGTCGCTCGGTCGCTTTGAAACATTGCTAAAATATAAAATGAAAAGGGCGTGTAAACCACTTTTTAAAGTAGCCCCTCACCATACGAGTCAGGAGTGTGCTTGTTGCGGCCACACTCACCCCGATAATCGGGTTAATCAATCTGACTTTAAGTGTTTGTCCTGCGGCCATCAGGACAATGCAGACCATAATGCGGCGCTAGTGATCCGCAAACGAGCAATTAAGTTAATTTTACACTCTGGAACAGAGTTGGCTGGAGCAGATAAAAACATCCTCCAGCTAAGGGCAAGCGCTAATTCGCGTAAGACGAAATCAGTGCAAGCTGATATTGCTACGAATTGCTTGTCAAAAAAGAAGATCGCCGCTTAGCGGCTTTTGGAAGCTCGTAGCTTTAGCTCCGAGTAGTTCACTGAACAGAGCTCAAGCTATGAAATTGAATTGGCACCTGCATTGGTCTGATGCGGATTCCGGTAAAATAGCTGATAAGCGATCAGAAGGACTATGCTCTGACCGCTTATTCTTGCTGCTTTCAGGGACCCGGAAGGTTTCCTGAAAGGCTCAGAGGTGCTCGTACCAGCGCATTGTCATTCGTCGTCGAATTTTGTCGACTTTAATTCCCATCTGATCGAAGTGGTAGCTTTCTGAAACCTGCGGCCACAAATCATCGTGATAGGGGTTCAGCCTTTCTATCAATTCTTCAATCTCCAATTGGCTGAGGGCGCCAATTTCCTTTTTGCGCTCAAAGGCGTGTTCCGGCTTTCGGTATTCCTCGTAGTAAACGAGTCGATCCGCGCGATCAGTTTTTGACTTCCAGGATTGACCTCGTTGATACATCTCCCGCGCTCGGTAAACGCTGGCCAGGAGATTTGGGGTCGTGCAGATTTTCATTCTGCGAGAGTATTTGTTGGAAAGAATATACAGGTAGGTGCGTGCCAATAGACTTCTCCTTGTTTTGGCCTGTCTCTCTTGAATCTGGAGGTTTATCCTTGACCTCCACCGTAAATGCTATATCAGTTCGGTTACAAAATATAGAGTTTTGATATCTCCAATTCTGTTGAGAAAGTGGGTCAAGTCTTTCAATTTGATCACTTTAGCAGCGAAATAAATATGTGATTTGCTCGACACTTAAAATGTCTTTGTCTATATTCACTGTCATATAAAGAAAGCGAAGAATAACGCACTCTCACAACTACCAGAGCATTACGCTGGACGTGACTAGGGATAAGCAGGACGTGCTGAACAATTTACTATTTTTACCTCGCTACCAAAAAAGACTTGTATCTCTCCTAATTGACTCAATTTCGCTACCGCTTGCCATATGGTTGGCCTTCAGTCTGCGGTTGGATTCGCTTTATATCCCCGACTCATGGCAGATAATGTCAGTAATTGCGCTGACTGTGCTTTGCAGCTTGTTCTGTTTTATCAAGCTTGGCTTGTATCGCGCAGTGATTCGCTACATGAGCAATCATGCCATGCGCGCGGTATTGGGTGGTGTGACGATATCGGCGGTGGTTCTGGCGGTCGCTGCTTTTTTCATGAAAGCAGAGATGCCGAGATCGGTTCCCATCATTTACTGGTGTCTGGCGTTGGTGTTCGTTGGTGGTTCAAGAATGACCGCGCGTTCTCTGGTGCATAATTCAATCGTGAAGACCAAAGAGCGCGTGATTATTTATGGCGCTGGTAAATCAGGTCTTCAACTCAGCTCTGTTCTTTTCCATAACAAAACCATGCAGCCGGTTGCATTTCTAGATGACGATGAAGCATTGCATGGCACTGACTTGAATGGTATTCGCGTTTATAAGCCTGAGAATTTGCCCAAGGTTTTGGCCAAGTATGGAGCAAAACGTGTGTTATTGGCATTGGGGCACGCTCCTCGTTCACGTCGTAGCCTGGTCATTCGCTTTCTTGAGCAATATCCGATTGTTGTTCAAACCATTCCTGATATTACCGATGTAGTTTCCGGTAAAGCCAAAATTGAAGAGATCAGGGATGTCGATATTGAGGACTTGTTGGGACGCGATGAGGTGTCACCGGATCGGGAGTTACTTGCTGACTGCATTACCAAAAAGTCGGTGCTTGTGACTGGAGCTGGTGGCTCAATCGGCTCTGAGTTGTGTCGGCAAATCGTGCGTCTTTCTCCTGCGAGGCTAGTGTTAGTGGATTCTTCCGAATACGCTTTGTATGAGATTGAAAGAGAGTTGAAGCACTTAATTCATAAGAAGGGTTTGAGTCTGGAGTTGCGAGCGGTCGTGGGTTCGGTGCAAAAGCAGGGCCGCATGACGCAGGTAATGCAAAGCTTCCAGATCGAAACTGTTTATCACGCCGCTGCTTACAAGCACGTGCCTTTGGTCGAACAGAATGTGATTGAAGGCGTTCGAAATAACGTTTTTGGTACCTGGTACTGTGCTGAAGCTGCGATCAAGGCAAAGGTTGGGACGTTTGTACTGGTTTCTACCGATAAAGCGGTGCGTCCAACCAATGTGATGGGGGCCTCCAAGCGCTTGGCGGAGTTGGTACTACAAGGACTTTCCAAAAGACAGAGCGCAACGCGTTTCTGTATGGTGCGTTTTGGCAATGTACTTGGTTCTTCCGGTTCGGTTGTGCCCTTGTTTAGGGATCAGATCAAAAAAGGCGGACCTGTGACCGTGACGCATCCGGAGATCACGCGTTATTTCATGACCATTCCAGAAGCTGCCCAGCTTGTATTGCAAGCCGGAGCAATGGGTGAGGGTGGTGACGTCTTTTTGCTCGATATGGGGCAAAGCGTGAAGATTAGTGATCTGGCCAAAAAGCTGATCCATTTGATGGGTCTTGAAGTGAAGGATGAAGAGAATCCTGATGGTGATATAGAGATTCAGTACACCGGGCTTAGACCGGGCGAGAAGCTATACGAGGAGTTGCTCATCGGTAACGACCCCATGCCTACTGCACATCCGCGTATTATGCGTGGCCGGGAGGTTTCTCTTGCTTGGGATGATGTTAAGGTCTTGTTGGATCGCATTGATGAGGGCAGTAAAGACTTTGACTGTGAAGCTGTACGGAATCTCTTGATTATGGCACCGCTTGATTACAAGCCGGGAGAGTCGATCAATGACTTGGTGTGGAACAAAACGTATTCCGATCTTCCGCAGGAGCGTTCTCGGGATATTCCCATGCCGGCCAATCAGCCTAGCCTACTAGAGGCTGAGGCTGAGGCTGAGGCTGAGGCTGAGGCTGAAAAAACCAAGGTGGCTCGCATCCGCAAGCCTCATTAAGATTCGATCCCTATTTAGATCCTTACCACCTATTTATACCCTTACCAAGAGTACATCGCATTCAGATAAGTTCAGGATGCGGTGTGCGGTTGAACCCAGCAAACGCTCCAAACCATGTCGGGCATGGCTCCCCGCGATAATCAAATCCGCATTAATATCTTTCGCCTGATCGAGAATTTCCTGAGCCGCGAAACCATAGCGCATCGTTAGAGCGCTTGGATCCAAGCCTGCTGCTTCTATCATAGGCTTCAAATACTGTGCTGCAGACTCGGTGAGTTCGCTTTGATCAATTGGTGGTGGTACCTGTCCAGGCATTCCGACCCAATCTACCGCAATAATGTCGATGACAACATGCAGTAAATGAAGTTTGGCTGAACCTTGCAGGTCAGCCAGTCGCTTGGCTCTTTTTAAAACCGCTTCGCTTTCTTTGCTGCACTCAAGTGCAACGAGAATGTTCTTATATTCCGGCATTGTTTCTCTCCTGGTCTTGAATGGATAGGCGGATGTTGTTTGATCCTGATACCCACTAACAACAATCTAATCGAACTTGTCGCTGTAGTGTAGAGATTTCGCACGGCGTTCTGCTTGACGTGCATCAAGCAAGCTCGTTTGAAAATGGCTATCTGAAACAGTCAAAGTATGAGCGCGAAAAGCGCATAGCAAAGAAGCTCGTTGATCTGCTGAACAGCACCTAAGGTGCCCTGTGTATATCCGCCCCTTTTTTTCTTGCAGTGGTCATACAGTCGCCAGGTAAGCAAAGCGATTGGTGGAAGGAGCAATACATAGTGGGGGCTATAGCTGAGCTTGATTAGCGCCACCAACGGAGCAAGCGCGAGCAGGCCTGAAAGCAAGAATAATGGTGAAGAGAAGGAGTCCTGATTCCCTGAAATTTCTGCTGTGTGGCCAAAATAGACAACAGCGTTGATCGTAAACCTGCTCAGCGTGTGTGTGCAGATAAAAATCAGCGTGACGATAATCCATTCATCTCTAAGATAACCATGCAAAAAGAATGCATCATCAATCAACGAGACTTTTAGCAACAAAGCCAATGATAAGCCGAGTACGGCGGAGAAGCCTGTAACAGGTTGCTTCCTGAGGCTCTCGCTTGCTGGTTTTTCTTTCTCTTTGTTGGTTTGCGCCTCTGAGCTTTCAGAGCTTTCAGAGCTTTCGGATCTTCCGGATGTTTCAAACCAGAGTGCCAATTGTCTTTCGTGAATTGCACCGCTCAGAAGCAACGAGACGCATAGAGACATCAGCGCTGCTGTAAAGGTAGAAAAATACTGTGCGGTGTAAAAGAAAGTGATACCAGAAGCACCGCCGATGAGCCAACCGATGATGGGCAGAAATACCAGAACGTTTGACGATTGGGTTTGCGCTCCTCCCATGCCTGGCGGGCAAGGTAAACGGGTGTATAACCGAAGCGCTGAGCAGAAGAGTTTTAACATAAATAGTGTTGTCGAATAATCTGGTTATGGCGTGTCCTTTGTTAACGGGGTTAATTAACCGTATTAACACTCTTTGACACTTTTGGAGTTC
>DAITOW010000153.1:0-1505 GCA_036833965.1 Oleiphilaceae bacterium | reverse complement strand
CTTTGTTAACGGGGTTAATTAACCGTATTAACACTCTTTGACACTTTTGGAGTTCAGTCTAGTCCGTTCTGAGGGTTGGTTCTAATTACCTTCGGTTACCTGATGTTACAATTCCGTTATTAAAATCAATAATCTTTGCGAGCTAGCACCAATTCAAATTATGAAGCCGAACTCTATGCTGTCACGTTTGCTTTTTGTCTTTTCATTTCTTGTTCTTACAGCCTGTAGCGGAAGCTCTGAAGATGCTCCTGAGCAGCAGACACAAGTCCTTGCGGATATCTCTTATACCCTGAGTGGGGAAGCGCTTGGAATCGTTGAACCTGTCGAAATTGCCTATGGCGACAAACGCTTTGTAATTACAGAAGATGGCCGTTTCGAGTTGCCAGAGACATTTAGCTTGGGAGATGAGATCGCATTTTCGATTGTATCTCAGCCAACGTTGTATGGCTGTACAATTGAAAATCCGGACGTGGTTTTTGGTGCTGCGAGTATCACTAATCTGAATGTGCGTTGTCAGCGCAATGCTTTTTCAGTTGGTGGAACGGCATTTGGAGTCAATGGCTCGGTAACCCTGGGGCTTGGTGAAGAGCGCCTTGTACTGATCGAAGATGGCCAGTTTGTTTTTAATGGCTTGAGAGAGAAAGGCTCGGATTATGAGGTAAACGTGATCGCAACCTCACCAGGTCTTGTGTGTGAAGCCCGCTTGGCTTCGGGCAAAGTGGAAGGTCAGGTTACGTGGGTAAGAGTTCTTTGCGGTGATGGTAAGGAACCACAGTTACCTGAGTACTTTCTTGGAGGTAAAGCATTCCTCAAAAATGCTCTAGACGGTTCCCTGGGACCAATCAGTGTTCCTTTTTTGCTCGAAACAAATGAGGGGGGCGAGAATAAATCGGTTGTCGTGTATGGGAATGACTTCGTGTTCTCTGAGACTTTCGTGCCCGGAGAGACTTATGATGTGCAAGTCGAAACAGACCACAAGCCTTTTTGCACTGTATACAGTGGTTCGGGTGAATTTAACGGCGGTGATATCCCGTCGAAAGTAGATGAGACAATACCCGGAGCACGAACAAATGGTATTCGTATATTTTGTGACCCCTCTTATGTTGTGTCTGGCAAAGTTTTTGGTCTGGAGGGCATTTTAGGTGTTTCCTATGCAGGAAAAACTTTTCAGATAGAAGCCCCCGGCGAATCGCTCACTAGTTTTTCTTTTCCCGGCCGTTTTGCGCACAGTACTTCCAATCAAATAGAACTGCAGCCTCCCTATGGAAAACATTGTGAGGTTGCGTCGGACATTCCGGATATAGTGAATCTTGTTGATGACGTCGACGATTTGAAAATTTTCTGCCGTGATAATCGATTCCGTATTAGCGGCAGAGTGACTGGCCTGACGGGTGAACTGGTTCTTCGTGCAGCAAACCAGGAAATCTCGATTAGTGAAAATGGTGCCTATAGTTTCCCCGAAACCTTTAAAGAGAACATAACTTTATCTGCGGCGATTGTTCAAC
>DAITOW010000152.1:0-6710 GCA_036833965.1 Oleiphilaceae bacterium | reverse complement strand
CTGGAAGAAAAAGGCTACGGCTGGTTGGGTATAGACGACAAAGCAGAGGCTTAATCAATGACGCAGTTTGGTTCACTAAGCATTCTCGGCAGCGCACAGCCAGCTGCTCTGCCTGAGTCTATCGCGACGTTACAGCGAGATGCACGCACAAGTCTGGCAGGCCTGAACTTGCCGACACGACGCACAGAAAACTGGAAGTATTCTTTCAAGCGCCTTGGCGACTTGAACAGCCTGGTGCAGAGCAAGCAAGCAGACGCAGATGCCAAAGCCGATGACACTAGCCCTATCGTAAGCGATGCTCTGATCATCAACATCGTAAATGGTCAGGTAGACCAAAACTCTATTGACGCCATTAACGCAGCGAATCAAAGCGGTCTTTGCATCATACGGTTTAGCGATCTGGATGAAGCCCAAACGCAAACTGTGATCGAGAATACCCGCGACCATGCTCAAGGAGAGCTTGAGCAGTTGAACAGCGCGCTATTTGAAGATGCAATCTTCATCGAAATCGCCAAGAACGTTGTGCTTTCCCGACCAATTCAACTCAACCTTGTCCATAAGGGATCAGGGTTAAGCACGCCTCGGGTATTTGTCAGTCTCGGCCAAAGCGCACAAGCGACGCTAATCGAGACCCATCAGGTAGAAGACTCCGAGTCAGCCTTTGTTGCGAACCAGATGAGCGCCCTGCTCGCCGCCAACTCAAAGTTGAACTACTTGCGAATGAACCCGCTAGGCAACCATTACAAGCTATCAACTGCAACACGCGCAATCCTCAAGCGTGACGCAGTCTTTGAGAGCGACTCATTATGCCTTGGTGCCGGTATGGGCCGTCACGATTTGCACGTACTGATGACCGAGTCTGGTGCGCATTGCGAGCTGAACGGTGTTGTGGTCACCAAAGGCAAGCAGCACTTCGATAACCACACAAACATTGAACACATTGCCTCACACTGCACCAGCGAAGAAAACTATCGTTGTATCGCAGACGACCAGTCACATATTGTCTTTAATGGCCGCATTCACATTCACAAGGATGCGCAAAAAACATTGGGCGAAATGAACAACCGCAATCTTCTGCTTTCCAACGGCGCGGAAATCGACACCAAACCGGAACTGGAAATCTACGCGGATGATGTGAAGTGCGCGCACGGTGCAACCATCGGCCAACTCAACGAAAAAGAAGTGTACTACCTCAAAACCAGAGGCTTGAGCGATGAACAGGCGAGACAAATGCTAACGCTGGGATTTGTACTTGAACTGGTTCGCGCAGCCCCCATTGAGGAGTTGGCGCAGCAATGGGAGCAATCCCTGTCTGAACTTCTTAGCTTTCAGGACAAATAGTACAAGGTGATTTGATGAGTGCAGCTGGCAACTCAGATTTTGGCAATTCAGAAAGCGCGCGCTTAGCGCTTTCCGCGCGACAGGACTTCCCGATTTTGCAGCAAACTATCGGCAAGAACCCGTTGATTTATCTCGACAGCGCGGCGAGTGCCCAAAAGCCGAATTCCGTCATTGACGCGATGAGTGCTTACTACCATTCGGACAACGCAAATGTGCATCGCGGAGCACATACTCTGGGTGACCGGGCAACCGCTTCCTTTGAAGGAGCGCGAGACAAGGTAAAAGCATTTCTAAACGCAAGAGAGCGTGAAGAGATTATCTGGACCAAAGGTACTACCGAGGCAATCAACCTCGTTGCTAATGGTCTCGCAAATCACCTTGAAGCGGACGATGAAATCATTGTTACTCGTATGGAACATCACGCGAATATTGTTCCCTGGCAGATGCTTGCTGAACGTACCGGCGCAATCATCAAGGTTTGGGAAATCAATCAGGCCGGCGAACTGCTAGCTGACGGCTTTGAAAAACTACTCTCTGCCAAAACACGAATTCTGGCCTGTACGCACGTGTCTAATGTCCTGGGAACGATCAATCCTGTAAAAGAGATTATTGCCAAGGCAAAAGCAGCAAACGTCATTACCGTGATTGACGGCGCTCAGGCGACACCGCATTTTGCCGTCGACGTGCAAGATCTGGATTGCGACTTCTACGCTTTCTCTTCGCACAAGGTCTTTGGCCCAACCGGCATGGGCGTGCTTTATGGCAAGCGGGAACGTCTTGAAGCGATGCCTCCCTATCAGGGTGGTGGTGAAATGATCGAGCGAGTCAGTTTTGACGGTACTACGTTCAACGTGCTTCCGTATAAGTTCGAGGCAGGAACTCCGGCAATTGGCGAGTCAGTAGGTTTGGCGCATGCGATTGATTATCTGAACACACATGACCGTCTGGCTCTTGAACAACACGAGCAGGATCTGCTTGAAAACGCGGTTCGGCAGATGGCTTCTATTGAAGGCATGTCCATGATCGGCACAGCAGAAAACAAAGTGCCTGTGATGTCGTTTAAAATCGAAGGGCTTCATCCTAGCGATATCGGCATGTTGCTTGACCAGCAAGGCATTGGTATACGCACCGGGCATCACTGCGCGATGCCGCTGATGGATTTTTATGGTTTGCCTGGCTGTGCCCGAGCCTCGTTCGCTTTCTACAACACCCACGAAGAAGTCGATCAGCTGTTTAAAGCGCTCGCTAAAATTAAACGCATGTTTGCTTAAGAAAATCTTGAGAATTAGTTATGAGTATTGCGACATTTGAGCCAAGCCAATCCGTTTCTTTCACGGAAGCGGCGTGTGCCCACATTGCAAAAGAAATTGCCAGAAACGGTGGTGACAAGGTCTTTCGCCTTTACCTGCAAACCAGCGGATGCTCAGGTTACATGTACGAGACAGAATTGGTTGACGCTCCTGCAGAGGGCGATGTGCAGTTTGAACAGCACGGCGTAAGCGTTACCGTACCAGCCAAGGATCTCGCTGTTCTTGCGGGAACCGAGGTGGATTTCATCAAAGTTGGACTCAACAGCATGTTCCAATTCAGAAATCCAAACGTAACCGGAGAATGCGGCTGCGGTGAAAGCTTTTCTGTAACAGAGGAAGCCTAGGGTATGGCAGAACGCGAGGTAGTCGTAACAAAGCGAGATGTTGATGCTCGTATCGTTCCTGCAGGCACTGAGATTTCTATTCCCAAAGACACCTTCGTCACCATTACCCAGTCTTTGGGCGGAACCTTCACTGTTTCGGTGAATGGCAATCTGGCGCGTATTGAAGGTCGAGACGCAGATGCTCTTGGCAAGACCGTTGAGTTTGAAGAAGTAGAAGCCCCCGCAGACGGCTCCGTCAGTGACGAACAGGTTTGGGCGGCTTTGCGTCAGGTTTATGATCCGGAAATACCGGTAAATATCGTAGAACTGGGTTTGATCTATAATGTCGAAGTAAAGCCAAGCGAGACCAACGCTGGAAAGTACGACGCATTTATCCAGATGACCCTTACCGCGCCCGGATGCGGCATGGGACCGGTCATTGTGGACGACGTACACAGATACGTTGAACGCGTTCCTAATTTAGGGCGCGTTACAGTGGATCTTGTGTTTGATCCTCCCTGGAATAATGAAATGCTAAGCGATGAAGCAAAACTGGAACTAGGACTGCTATGAGCCTCCCTTCATTGGAAGAATTTAAAGCAAACCCTTTGGGAACGACGACAACCATTGATGATGTGTTTGATGCCTTTGAGTTTCTGGATGACTGGGAAGAACGTTACGGCTACATCATCGATTTGGGAAAATCTCTACCCGAGTTTCCTGAGTCGGAGCGCGTCGAACAAAACTATGTACATGGTTGCCAAAGTCAGGTCTGGCTGATTCATCACTTTGACTCCGATAGCGGCAAGCTTTACCTGATGATTGATAGCGATGCGATTATCGTTAAAGGCCTGGCAGCAATCGTACTCGTGACACTGAACGCAAAGACGCCGGAAGAGATACTCTCTATGGATGTCGAAGCAATCTTTGAAAAGATAGACTTAATGCGCCATATTAGCCCGACACGAGGTAATGGCTTGCGGTCGATGTTGGAACTCATCAAAAAAGCGGCTACACAATACCAGTAAATCTCGTTGGCCCTCAGACACAGAACGGCGGGTGACTAGAATAATGGATAAGAATTCAACTCACCATACGGTTGCTGATCCGGCAACATCCATACCTCAGCCCCCCTCCTCCTCACCCAAGCAAACTGTCTGTGAGGAAGTTTTCAACGACGCAGAACCCTATTTCAGAGCCCTGAAAAAGTGCATTGAAGAGGCGCGCTTCCAGATCGATATGGAAGTCTATATATACGAATCAAAGCGTCTTGGGAGTTACGTCTCCAATGCTCTGAAAAAAGCGGCCAGCCGGGGAGTCACCGTTCGACTGCTGACCGACGGGTACGGCATTAACCAGGACTTTCAGAAAGTCGCAAAAGACCTGATCCATCACGGCGTCGAGGTACGCATCTATAGACCTCTCCCGTGGAACCTTGAACATTGGCGCTATTCAGTTACCAACACCAAGGGGTTGCGCAAATGGTTCTATCTCTTGCTCTCCATTAACAAACGCAATCATCGCAAGACAATTATTATTGACCACCAGCACCTGTTCATGGGTAGCATCAACATCAGCAACAATCATTTGCATACCCGCCACGGTGGGAAAAACTGGCGCGACACGGCTCTACACGTTCAAGGCACTTCACTCAAAGCTGTCGAGCAGGCTTTTGAGGTAAGCTGGAACTATTCCAAACATAAAGTACAACGAATCATTGCCAGAAAAGCGCTGGAGTCGAACTTCCTACTCAACTACACACACGTGTTGCGCAATTACCACGATGACCTGTTGCTTTCAAAAATAAACGACGCTGAAAGCCACATCCTGATTACCAACGCCTATTTTGTACCGGAAAACAAACTTCTGCGAGGGCTTATCTCGGCAGCAGAGCGAGGGGTTCGGGTATGTATTATTTTGCCCGAACAGTCGGACGTGTTCTTTATGCCCTGGGTCTCTGCATATTTTTATCGAGTCCTTTTGAGTGCTGGCGCCAAGATCTATGAGTACACGCCCGCAATGCTTCATGCCAAAACCATTGTCATCGATGACTGGTCTACTGTTGGCTCCAGTAATCTAAACCACCGTAGTTTTCGACATGATCTGGAGGTGGATTACATCGTACAAACAGCCAACGCGAAGTCTCAATTACTCCGGGATTTTGAGACGGATCTGCAACATTCCAAAGAACAATGCCTGCAAGACCTGGGCAGGAAAAAGCACTGGCGCCTCTGGATCGGCGCCCTGATTTTGCTTTTGGTGGGCCGATGGCTTTAGGCCAAAGCGACTACCAGATGATCAACACATCGTCTTGCTGAATGTTTATTCTTCCGGGATCAATATTTACCGTCCCACTCGCAAAATTCGGATGCACCTGCGAAACCGTCAATACCGTTTTCGTATTGTTCAGCTCAATACCCGTCCGCTGGAAGGCATCACGATAATTATAGCTTCGGTAAATGCTGAGCTTGTCTCCCGGTTTTAAACCCGAGCTAGCGCCTGAACCAAAATGAAGGATCTTGCCATCTACACGCGCGATACGCGTCATAAACGGCTGGCAACGTAACTGTTGATCCAGAGAGTAAGCCATGTCGTCCAGCAAAGCGGCAATCGCTTGCCCGTAACCCATTTTCCAGAACACCTGAGAACCAAAACCTATCTGCTCCTCAATGTCGGCACTCCAGGCACCTTCCGTTGCAAAATTACTCTGCCAAACCAATTCTCCGCTTAGTCCATCGTGTACGAACAGATCTACCGAGAACATTCTTCGCTCATTTGCCTGCGCGAAAAACTTGATGCTACGCCGCCAAAAGGAGGTCGAGTAAGCATTGGGATTCACCAAACCAAGATCGCGAACGACACCAGAGATAACAAACTGTACATTCAATTGTTTTGCATAAGACATCGCCTGAGTCAGCATTCGCTGGCCATCGAGCGATGTCGGTGCATTGTAAGCATCAGCGAATGCCGCATCATACCCACGCTGAAACAACACCATGGTTTCGTGTTTGGACAATGCGTCGACCAAAGCATGCGTTAAGCCGTGTTCGATCCCATGCAAGCCCCCAATGGCAGCCTCCCCGGGCACTTGTAATTGGAAACCCAATACTGCAAGCGACTTCTTATATTTTCCAGCGTCAGAACCCGGACATTCCGGCACGCGTTCAAGGTCTGCTGCGTAGACAATACTAATGCGCTCTTCGTCGATCGTTTCTTCGCGAATTTCCTCTCTACGAATGCTTACCTGGCTATCGGTGCTCAGCTCATCACTCACCAGAACCCCGTTTTTCATCGACTGATGACTGGTTAAACGAACGCCGAATTTAAGCATCGCCTGACGCAGGGCATCCTGACGTGCAGCCTCGCGCGCCTCTGCATAACTCACATCTTTGATAGACGCTGAGCCGGTCACTTCAACCCATTCTGAGAATGCAGGCGCTGAAACCAAAACAGCCAAGGCAACAAGCGAGATAAATCGAACACTATTCCCCATCACTAACGGTCTCCTAGTTGAGATGATACTGCTTCTGCATTGGAGCACGGCTCAACCGATCATTTGAGTTTGTTTTAGGCAAGGGTTGCATGCACTCCGCGCTCGCTTTAAAGCTGTTGACGCTATTAATGCAGTCTACAAACTCGCCCGGCAGAGATAGTTCCAGAACCGTCTCAATACCGGTTTTTTGGTTTTCAATAATCGAGACAACTCGGGCACCGCGAATCACCGTTTCTATCTGGG
>DAITOW010000151.1:1590-6737 GCA_036833965.1 Oleiphilaceae bacterium | reverse complement strand
GCTCTCTTGTTTGTTGAAGTACGATGTTGTTTCATCAAGAGTGTGCAGATTGATGCCCATGCTGCTCGCGACTTCGTCTACCTCTTCGTTTATTTTACGAATAATCTCATTCATCAAGGATGGATTGAGTTCAAAAAGCTTGGTGCCAATTTCTGCTTTTCGATCCTGATTGTCCTTGTCTTTTCGACTCAGTTCGCTCGCGACATACAGTATCTTTACTAAATGGTGTGCGCCCAGAACATCTCCAAGATTGGCATGGTGATAACGGGCTGCATCGACGGAATAGGTGCCTAACCCCCATTCTTCCATCAGCAATGCACTTAATTCGGCATGATCAACGCCAAGACAGCCAAGTTCATGTTTGAATCGCGCATCTTCATTCGGGAATTCCTCAAGCAGCTCCAGGTATTCATCCCTGAGATTGCTAACCAGCACCAGTTCACCGACGTTATGTAGTAATCCGCATAGATAGGCCTCCTCGGGTTGAGGGTAGCTTGTCAAAATGGCCATCGACTTGGCGAGCAGGGCGCAGTTGAGCGATCTACGCCAGAACTCTTTCAGGAATCGCTTGTCTTTGTTGTTTATTCCGGAAAAGAACTGGTGGATAGTTGCGGTGATCACAATGGTTTTGAGCGTCTCGGTACCGAGAACTAACAGTGCGCGATCAAGAGATCGAATAGGGGCACCGCGATTGAAAAAACTTGAATTCGCCATGGATAAAACGCGTGCAGCAATAGATGCATCGCGGCTGACGATGTCTGCAATTTCCTGAAATGCAGTGTCGTTAGACTGGCATGCGTTCAGGATTTCTACCAAAACCTGAGGTAAGGCGGGTAGCTTGTTGAGTTGAAGCTCTTTCAATATGTTTTGTGAATTAGGCGGCATGTTAGTAAAAAAATATCTTTTTAGGCTATTCCTTCAGCTTAGACAATATTCTTTAAAAATTAAAAGTTTGCCGTTTGTTTTTTATGTAGAGTCTTAGGCATCTGTCTGTTAAATGGTCATGTTGGTGGCTTTTTGTACGTTGTCAATCCTTTTTCTCAAGCAGCAAACTCATTAAAATCTGAAAACGATAAAGATAATGATCGAGCCCCCGAAATAAGTCTTTTTTCGGTCTCTATTGAACAACTATAAAGCGAGCACGATGAACGTCGTTAGACTAGATAAAACGAAATCCTCACCACAGATTCCGCGCGTTTTAGCCATAACCGGTGGTAAAGGTGGTGTGGGTAAGACCAGCGTCTCCGTGAACTTGGCGATTGCCCTGGCCAGAACAGGTTCAAAGGTTTGTTTGTTTGATGCTGATACGGGCTTGGCTAATATCAATATTATGCTTGGTTTGCATCCTGCTTATACTTTGGAGCACTTGTTTACAGGCGAAAAGACGATTCGCGAGATTTTGCTCCGGGGTCCTGCCGGTGTCGACATTATTCCGGGCGCTTCAGGGTTCGCGCAGTGTGTCGAACTTGGTGTTCGTGAGCAAGGCCGACTTGTTGAATCGATTCGTGAGCTCGAGCCGGAATATGATTATATGCTGGTTGATACAGCGGCAGGCATATCTCCAACTGTCTTGCACTTTATTGCTGCCTCGCAGATTGCGGCGGTGGTGATCACGCCTGAGCCAACTTCTCTTACAGATGCCTTCTCTTTGCTTAAGGTACTTCGCCGACGAGGATATCGCCGTAAGGTAGAAGTGATCGTCAACATGGCATCGAATGCGCGCCAGGCTGAGAAGGTATATCGCCGGTTTGAATCTGCGGTTAAAAAATATCTTGGTCTGCAAACCGAGCAGTTAGGTGTGCTTTGGATGGATGAGAGCATGCGCACGGCAGTCTCTCTTCAGCGCCCCGTGACTTTGTTTTCCAAAGAAGATCCTTCTGCCAAAGGCTTTTATCGCCTGGCAGAAAAGATAGACACGCTGTTTGCTGGCCCGAAAGTTCCAAAGCTGGCGTTCAGCTCATACTGGAAAAAACTTGTTGAGCGCTCGCAAGAGTTGGCGCGCAAGAAAGCGGAGCAGGAAGCTGCTGCCAGAGCGAGTCAGCCTGCAGAGTCCCCCTATCAGACATATTCCCAGTCTCTTGTTTCCAGTCCGGATGTATCACGTCCTGATGGATTGGAGGTTCGGGAGAACAAACCGGCTATGGTTGTCGATTTGAACTCAAAGACCTATCAGGAATCTTTGTCGCAAGTACAAAAGCAAATATTGTCGCAGAAGAAGGCACCTGCAGAAGAACCCGTGCGGGCGCAGAGTCCTGTGCAAAATGAGCCAGAAGAGCTTCTTTCCGAGGTGTCTGAGAACGCATGGGTTGACCTACGCATCCGGATGAATAGATTCTTCACCGATCCCAATACAACGCCGGAACAGGTAACCACGCTTATCTCTAGTTGTATTTATGCGTATGGTGACAGGCTCGGCGATTCCGCGATTGATCTGTTGCATGGCTTGCTCAGTACGCTTACGCCGGCGTCCCTCAATGATGAACATCGTTTGCTTCTTAATGCAGAGTATGAGCGTTTGGGTCTTGTAAGTCGTGAGCCGGTTCAAAGCGTCTCTCGCTCTGTCACTAGCCCAGTTTCTTCAATAGATGATGAGGTGATTGAAGTGAATGAGCGTGAGGCTGTTGCTGTATACGATGAAAAAGGCTTTGGGCCCCAAGCTCGTTTGGCAGAACAGATCAGAAGCTCTTCAAACAGGGTTCCTCTGGAGACTCTTCTCGAGTCAATTAAATACGCTTCACTGGTTGACTCAAGTCAGGACTGAGCGTAGTTTTTTGGGTGCTGACAAATTTCGGGTCGGCACCCTCGCCAAAGCTGACTAGCCAATTGCTTGCTTCAGGCAGGATTGCAGACCCTCCACAGAAAAATAAGAGGAAGAGCAATGTCGGAGCAACACGTCTATCCCGTCCCTGCGGATCTGGAAGAGTCTTCAAGTATCAATGAGAAGACTTATTTTGAAATGTATCAGTCCTCGATGGATGACCCTGAAGGTTTCTGGGCTGAGCAGGCTAAACGTATTGATTGGTTTAAGCTCTTTAGCAAGGTCAAAGATGTTTCATTTGCGTCTTCTGATTTGCATATCCGTTGGTTTGAAGATGGAGTGTTGAACGCCTCTTACAACTGCCTCGATCGTCACCTTGAAGAAAGAGGGGATCAAACCGCCATTATCTATGAAGGGGATGACCCTTCGGTTTCCGAACACATTACCTATCGTGATCTTTATCAGCGCGTCTGTCGTTTGGCAAATGGTTTGCGTGAGCTAGGTGTCCAGAAGGGCGATATCGTTACGATCTACATGCCGATGGTGCCAGAGACAGGCGTTGCCATGCTTGCGTGCGCGCGCGTGGGGGCGGTGCACTCCGTTGTTTTCGGAGGCTTCTCGCCAGAAGCATTGGCTGCTCGCATTGAAGATGGCAAGTCCCAATGGGTTATTACTGCAGACGAGGGCATTCGAGGCGGAAAAGCAATTCCGTTGAAGAGTAATGTCGATCAGGCTTTATCTTCTGACGCTTTGGGATTTGTTAAAAACGTGCTTGTGTTGAAACGCACTGGTGGTGCGGTCAACATGGCAGAGGGTCGAGATGTCTGGATGCATGAGTTGTGTGCTCGCCAGAGTACGGATTGTCCGCCGGAACAAATGAGTGCGGAAGATCCTTTGTTCATGCTTTATACCTCAGGTTCGACAGGGAAGCCGAAAGGGGTTCTGCATACCACCGGTGGCTATCTGACCTATGCCTCCTTTACGCATGAAAAGGTTTTTGATTATCGTGCGGGCGAGATCTACTGGTGTACGGCTGATTTTGGCTGGATTACCGGTCACACTTATATTCTGTATGGTCCTTTGTGTAATGGTGCGATCACTCTGTTGTTCGAGGGAGTGCCTAATTATCCAGATGCCTCGCGCTTTTGGCAGGTGGTTGAAAAGCATCAGGTGAACATCTTTTATACTGCTCCGACTGCGATTCGCGCTTTGATGGCCGCAGGTGATGATAAGGTTAAGGCACATAATCGCGACAGTATACGTTTGCTTGGCTCGGTAGGTGAGCCGATCAATCCTGAAGCTTGGGAATGGTATTACGAGGTTGTCGGTGACAAGCGCTGTCCTATTGTTGATACCTGGTGGCAAACAGAAACCGGAGGGATTCTGATTTCCCCGATTCCTGGGGCAACGGCACTGAAGCCCGGTTCTGCATCCCGCCCCTTATTTGGCATCAAGGCCGCGATCGTCGACAACGAGGGAAATATTCTGGAAGGAGAGTGTGAGGGAAACCTCGTGATTCTGGATAGCTGGCCGGGACAAATGCGCACGGTCTATGGTGATCATGAGCGTTTTATTCAGACGTATTTTTCCAACTATGAAGGGATGTATTTTACCGGAGACGGCGCGCGTCGCGATGCAGACGGATATTATTGGATCACCGGGCGTGTAGATGATGTGTTGAATGTGTCCGGGCACAGGATGGGTACGGCTGAAATTGAAAGCGCTCTTGTGGCACATCCTGCTGTTGCCGAGGCTGCTGTCGTGGGATATCCGCATGACATCAAAGGGCAGGGTATCTATGTGTATGTGTCGATGATGGCGAGCGCGGATGTGTCCGACGCGGATGCATTGGTCGCAGAACTGAAGGCCTGGGTCAGAAAAGAAATTGGCCCCGTTGCTTCTCCAGACCTGATTCAGATTGCCGGTGGTTTGCCAAAAACACGTTCAGGCAAAATTATGCGTCGTATTCTGCGCAAGATAGCAGCGAATGAGCATGATAGTTTGGGTGATACATCAACCCTTGCTGATCCAAGCGTCGTCGATGTCTTGATTGACGGACGCCTGAACCGCTAGGTCTGGTCGATGCTTTAACCCTAAAATGTTTGAAGGGCGCTCATTGAGCGCTCTTTTGCGTTAAGAAGTTTGCTCAGGACACTTTCCTCTTTGTCTTTGCCCTCGGCTTTGTCGTTCATTCCGCTAACAATAATCAGGTTCGACCCTTTTTCATCGATCCGCGCAGAGTAAAACTCCTTGAATACATTTAATTTGAGGGCAGAGACAGCATCGATAAGCTGTTGTTTGCTGTCGAAACTGTAGACTTGCTTATCATTTTCGCTCCAGAAGCCGATGCTAACCTGAACAATGTCGGTTTCTTTTTCTTCCGGGCGAG
>DAITOW010000151.1:0-1580 GCA_036833965.1 Oleiphilaceae bacterium | reverse complement strand
CGAGAACTGACCGATTTTTGATAGCGGGCGAAATCATCTTCTGTGAGCGCCAAAATGCGCTCTTTTTCTGCCTGAAGGAAGTTGATTGTTTCTTCTACGAGTTGTTCTGCGGATGTATTTGGCGACTGAACAACAAAGGCTATGCCAGGCACATCGAGCATTGGGAAGGGGGTTGCGAACACGATGTAGCCAAGTTGCTTTTCTGTCCTTAATTGTGCGTAGTAATCATTGCCAATCGCTTGTGCGAGAACACCATACAATGCGCGTTCGGAATAGTCTTTTGTCTCCCCTTGCATATAGAAAACCATGCTTGTGTCCGGGTGATCAATGTCTAGAGCTTTCGCCCAATCTTCTTCGCCCGCCAAACTGAGTACTTTCGCAGGTTCTACGTTTTGGATTTCTGCTTCGGACAATAGATGCTCTTTTACCAAAGCCGCCATTTGAAGCGTTTGTTTTTCGTCAACGTTGCCGTTACTCAAAATCGCTGTATCGATTGTTGAGAAAAACAGGTCTTTAAAATCGCGTAGCTGCGCTACTGAAATAACCTCGAGTGCCTTCAGCTTATCTTCCGAAGACCAGGAAGGAATCAGAATACTTTCCTGCAGGGCTTTAAAACCTTGCTGGAAGGGCTTCTGTTCTTTTTCGTTTTCCAGAGAGCGTTGCAGCCTTTCCTTGAGGTTTGCAAAGCGATCATCTCGCAGAGGGCTCGTTTTGAGTTTTTTCAAAATCGTTTCAAGCAACACTTCCTGCTTGTCGTTGTAACCGGCGATTTTGAGTGTCACACCGCGCACGTGCTTGTAAAGGTCATAGCTTAAACCCGCCAGATAAGCCGGATACGAAAACTCGACAAGATTATCGATCATCATTGAGACGAGTAGTTGTGTCATGACTAAATGTTCCACGCTATCCATCGCGTGGGGGGAGCGGACGCTCAAAAAGAACGTGGATTTTGGAGTACCAAATTCTGTGTCGGTTGAATGCCATAGCTCGATGCCTTTTCCGGTGTCGATGCGTCGCGGTATTGCATCATGACCGGCCAGAAGTTCTGTGTTGTCGGGAATGAATGCGTTTGGCTCAGGCAGTGCAATGCCTTTGGCCGGCGTTGCTTTACGCAGGCTGTTCGTAAGGCTGATAGAGAGCGGCTTAACCGAATAGGGCGCTTTGAACCAACGGGTTTCATTATCCGTCGTCAAATCTTTTGCCGATACGCTTAGCAAAACATTGTCCGGATTCAGAAAGCTGAGGAATTCTTTAATAAGATCCGGTTTGAAGTCGTTGAGCTGATAGTAAACGGATAAAACTTCTTTTGGTTCGAAGTCTTGAAGGCTGGAAGATAGAGATCGAACATAGCTAAGAGCTGCGGCCTTTTCTTTAAACTTGAAACCGATTTCCGCAAGCTTGGCTTGTTCGTCAAAATAGAGCTTTTTGATTCCATCCTGTTTTAGCAGATTGATATAGCCGAAAACCGTCTCAACAATTTCTTCTTGCTGCTTAATGCCTTGTTCCGTAAGGGTCATAGTGACGATGAACATTGCATGTTTGCCCGTGTCAAACTGGGCTCCTGCAGAGAGTGTATCGAC
>DAITOW010000150.1:0-6749 GCA_036833965.1 Oleiphilaceae bacterium | reverse complement strand
AGAACAAAACGGAGCCTCGGCTCCGTTTTTCTTTTTGGTAATTGCGTTCCTGATGTTGCAGGCATACACTCTAACCATCTGTCGGGGCGCTTTCGGTCGTATGAAAGCTGAGACTGCCAGCCTATCGAGCATAGTATTAGTCGAGCAAAAGGCAGGACCCGTTGAACCTGATATGGTTAATACCAGCGAAGGGAACAGTGTGGCTAATGAGATTTGCAATCAACGCTAACTCGCTCGCACTGTCCTCTGCCACAACATGGAGTGCAAATGAGCGAACAATCCCAAAGCCCTGCCAAAGCAGCAAAAACTTCCGACGCGAACATCAGCAAGACCGCGAAAGTGGATGCCTTGTCGACTACGCCTTTTCCCGCCTCTTCAAAGATCTACGTCAAAGGTAGCCGTGATGACATTCAGGTGGCAATGCGTGAAATCTCTTTGTCGCCCACAAAGCTTCGGGATGGTACGGAAGAATATAATGCGCCTGTGAGGGTTTACGATACCTCCGGACCATATACCGATCCAGACAGAGAAATAGATGTTCGGCTTGGCTTGAGCCCGATGCGCGAGAAATGGATTCTGGAGCGTAATGACACCGAATTACTTGAAGGCTTCAGCTCTGAGTACGCGAACGTTCGTGATAAGAATATCGCGTTGGAGGGGTTACGTTTTGAGTATAAGCGCCAACCACGAAAAGCAAAAGCGGGCAAGAATGTTACTCAGATGCACTATGCCCGACAGGGAATAATTACGCCCGAGATGGAATATATAGCGATTCGGGAAAATCTTGCATTGCAAGAGGCGGAGCTCGAGGCAGCGGTTGCAGAGCAGCACCCTGGTCAAAGCTTCGGTGCGTCAATCCCGAAAATTATCACGCCTGAATTTGTTCGTGATGAAGTCGCTCGCGGCCGGGCGGTCATTCCAAACAACATCAATCACCCTGAAACTGAACCGATGATTATTGGCCGCAATTTCAGAACCAAGGTGAACGCAAATATTGGTAACTCGGCTGTGACTTCGTCTATTCAGGAAGAAGTTGAGAAAACGGTTTGGGCGACACGTTGGGGTGCGGACACCGTGATGGACTTGAGCACTGGTGATAATATTCACGAAACGCGAGAGTGGGTGATCCGTAATTCTTCTGTGCCAATTGGAACCGTTCCAATCTACCAGGCGTTGGAGAAGTGTGGCGGCGTTGCTGAGGATCTGACGTGGGAGTTGTTCCGGGATACCTTGATCGAGCAGGCGGAACAGGGTGTTGATTATTTCACCATTCATGCGGGTGTGCTCTTGCGTTATGTTCCGATGACGGCGAAAAGGGTAACCGGCATCGTGAGTCGCGGTGGTTCGATCATGGCGAAGTGGTGTCTCGCGCATCACAAAGAGAACTTCCTCTATACGCATTTCGAAGAGATTTGCGAAATTATGAAGGCGTATGATGTTTGTTTCTCGCTTGGCGACGGTTTGCGTCCGGGATCTATTGCAGACGCGAACGATGAAGCGCAATTCTCTGAGCTGAGAACGCTTGGCGAGTTGACGCAAATTGCCTGGAAGCACGATGTGCAAACCTTCATAGAGGGGCCCGGTCATGTGCCAATGCACATGATCAAGGAAAACATGGATGAGCAGTTAAAGCATTGTGGAGAGGCTCCGTTTTATACTCTTGGCCCTCTGACGACCGATATTGCTCCAGGCTATGATCACTTCACTTCCGGTATTGGCGCAGCACTTATCGGTTGGTATGGTTGCGCAATGCTTTGTTATGTCACCCCGAAAGAACATTTGGGATTACCAAACAAAGACGACGTTAAGCAGGGCTTGATCACGTATAAGATTTCGGCGCATGCGGCAGATCTGGCCAAAGGTCATCCAGGTGCGCAGATTCACGACAACGCCATGAGTAAGGCGCGTTTCGAGTTCCGTTGGGAAGACCAGTTTAACCTCGCGCTGGATCCCGACACGGCTCGCGCATATCACGACGAAACGCTACCAAAAGATTCTGCGAAGGTCGCTCACTTCTGTTCAATGTGTGGTCCCAAGTTTTGCTCAATGAAGATCTCTCAGGATGTCCGTGACTACGCGAACGAGCAGGAAGCTAAAGCTGCACTGGAGGCAGAGCAGGGGATGGACGAGATGTCAGACAAATTCAAACAGGAAGGTAGTCAGATTTATCACGAAGTTTAAGTCCTTCGTTGGCCGATGCACGTCGGTAGATTAGTCGATTTAACCAAGGGTTAGGGGCGAACTTTTCGCCTCTTCCCCGTTCTTTTCTATTCCTTCCTCTCTATAGGTACTATCTATTTTCTTATCAAGAGGTATACTTTCCGCGAATACTATTTCAAAGGTTGATTATGGATATAGCGCGGATTGATCTGAACCTGCTGGTTCACCTTGATGTTTTGTTGAGAGAGCAAAACGTGACCAAGGCAGCTAACCACCTCGGCATTACGCAGCCCGCAATGAGTAATGGCCTCAAGCGTCTGCGCAACCTGTTTAACGACCCTTTACTTGTCCGCACCAGTGACGGTATGGCGCCGACTGAGCTTGCGCTTACGTTGAAGCCTCAGGTTCGCGAGATTCTTTCCAGAGTGGAGCGTGTAGTCCAACCTGAACGAAGTTTCGATTTGCAGTCAGAGCGCGTGTTTCGAATTATGGCCAGTGATTACGCCGAGTCCACGCTCATTCCAGAGGTGCTTAAAGAAGTTAGACGGCAAGCACCTTACGTGACACTCGATGTGCTTACCCCAAGTGACGTATCGTTTGAAGATGTAGAGCAAGGTCGTGTTGATATGGCGATAAACCGTTTCGATACTTTGCCGCAGTCTTTTCATTCAAAGACCATTTGGGATGACAGTTTTTCGTGTCTAATGTCACCTGAAAACCCGGTGCTCGAAAACTTTGATCTCGACGCCTATAAAGGCGCGTCGCATATCTGGGTAAGTAAAACCGGTTTTGGCGTTGGCGTAGGCGTTAACCCGCAAGACGTTCAGCGTCTTGGTTGGGTAGATGAGGCGTTTCACAAGATCGGTGGAAAACGCAATATCAGGGTGTTCACACGACACTATCAGGTGGCAATGCTACTTGCGCAACAACCGGATTTAATTGCGACGCTGCCTACCCGTGCGGCAAATCTGAAGAGCGAAAGCGCCAAATTGGTGGTAAAAGAGCCTCCTTTTGAAATTCCGGGCTTCGAGTTAAAAATGGCATGGAGTCCATTGCTGCAGCATAACGCTGGCCATAAATGGCTGCGAGGAGTCATTGCAGAAGTTTCTGAGCTTATGCGTTAGTTGGTTTAGTAGCGTAAGTGAATGTTGAGAAACGAAGCCATGGGCTTCGTTTTTTTGTTTGGATGCTTTGAACGATGCTAGAGGCGGTACTCAATCCCAAGTCTGAAAGTATAGCGGGCGTCGTCTTCTACTAGAGATGAGTTGTTAACTTCTCCCAGAACTTCTTCCCAAGCGGCATACGCAACGCCGATGAGGTTCGGTGTGTAGGCTTTCTTTATCCAGATGTCGATACCAAGGTGACCGCTATTCTCTCCTTTGAAAGCAGGTCGGAACTCTTCAAATTCAACCGCATCAATATCCGGTCTTGTTTGTTGCACGATAGCCAATCCCTGGGCGTTTTCTGCGGCATCAATTCCGTAGTAATAGTCATTAAATGCAGAACTGAAATAGTGGACGAAGATACTTGGCGTAATGGTAACCAGGTTTGGATTGCCACTTGGACGCGCCAGGCGCACGATGTTGTGCATGCCGCCGTGTGTGTTTGAGACATCTTTATAGTATTCCCAAGAGATATCGCCAACAGGTGAGAAGTAGGTGTACAAAAAGCCCGCTTCAACCGCTCTGTCCCGATTCTCGATACCAACGAATATGTGCTGACTTTCTTCGTTGATGTCATTTACATCAAGAAAGTGGTCATTTTGCGAAACGATCAGTGCAACTTCGATGTTTTCTCGCTTGTAGCCGGTCCAGCCAACAACCTTGTTGTCGATAAAGAAATCACCAAACTCGGCATCGATCATCGGGTAAGGTTCGACATAACCATCTTGGCCATAGTAGACGCCGGACTCATAGCTGGCACCAACACCGAAAGAATTCGATTGTTCCGCGTAAGCTAATGGTGTGGTAAGCAATGTGAGCGCGAAAAGGACGGAAAAACTGCGCGTAAGCGATTGGGGGGCAAGCTTCATCAATGGTCCATCATGGTGTTCGTACAAAGCTCGTTATTCTAGCCTTAGCTGGAAGGAATAAATGCGAACCGGATTGCGATTTTCAGTATCAGGAGGCTTTACTTTGGTTATAGGACCGCAGCAATGCAAAGAGCATTTCGGCTTGCTCGGTTAGTTGATCATTGAGTTCTGTGAATGCAGAGGGGTCGTGTGCTTTTGCATTCGCTTCAACGACTGCTGTAAGTTCACTAAGCTTGTGCGCGCTAATGTTTAAACTTGCTCCTTTGATGGTATGTGCGAGGTAAGCAACGTCGTCAAGCTGCTGCTGCTCCATCGCACTCTGCAGCTTCTCTACGAGTGATGGCGTATCTTTCATATACGCATCTATGACTCTTGCCAGCAAATCTTCCCTTCCAATGGTGCGCTCGAGCGCAGCTTTGTGATCCCAGATTTCAATGTCAGTTGGTTTATCGAGTGGCTGATGATCTTCTTGCACTGCTTCTGCGTCTGCTTCTCCTCTTCCAG
Source organism: Oleiphilaceae bacterium (assembly GCA_036833965.1). Taxonomy (GTDB): domain Bacteria; phylum Pseudomonadota; class Gammaproteobacteria; order Pseudomonadales; family Oleiphilaceae; genus PZPK01. The sequence continues at coordinate 2,053 of DAITOW010000150.1, read as the reverse complement.
ATGCTTCCGAAGCTTGCGGAGAAGTGACGCTTTCGGCTTGCTGCCCATTAATATTAGTAACGGTACACCAGTGCTCGATGCGTTCTTCAAGTAATTTTGTGTCGATAGGCTTGGTGATGTAATCCGACATGCCGGCATCAAGGCACTTTTCCCGGTCACCTGCGATAGCATTTGCTGTCATCGCAATAATCGGGATTTCTTTGTACCCGTTGCCACAATCGCCAGCTCGAATATGATGCGTGGCTTCATAGCCATCCATTTCCGGCATCTGGCAGTCCATAAATACTAGTTTGAAAGATTCATCTCCGTTGAGCTTATCCAGTGCTTCCTTGCCATGATTTGCCACTGCTACTTTTAGCCCTAAACCTTCAAGAAGGGTAACCGCAAGAATTTGGTTGATCGGATTGTCCTCTACCAACAGAACATGAACTCCTTCGTAACTCGACCCTGTGCTATTGGCATCCTGACTCTCTTGGGGGGGTTCGGTACTGTTGGTTGTAAGTGAGACAAGTGCATCATGAAGCTCGTTTTGCGTCACGGGTTTCGGGAAGTATGCATCTACTCCGATCTCGGCTAGTTTGCTTGCATGCTGCAACTCGGACATCGACGTTAGCATGCATAGTTTGATGTTGGGATTTAAAGACGATGATCTAAATTCTTTACAAAGGCTTGCGGCGTTTTTATTCGTACTGGCAGAACTGAATAAAAGCACGTCGATGTGCGATGAGTGGAGTGTTTCGAGTAAGGTTTCCGAAGTATGGAATGTGTTTGACTTTATCCCCCAGTTAGAGAGTTGCTTTTGGACGCTCTCAAGGCACGGCTCATTATTATCCAGATGTGCGATCTTGAGTGCGCGCAATTCTTGCGTCTGGAAATTTGCTTCGTGTTCTTCACAGCGTTCAGTGACAAAGCGCAAGGTAAACGTACTACCGAAATCCGGCTCACTCTCAACAAGAATGTCGCCGTCCATCAGCTCTGCAAGTTGTTTGCATATGGTGAGACCCAGTCCGGTGCCTCCAAACTTGCGAGTGGTGGAGGCATCAACCTGAGAGAATGAGTCGAAGATATGGTCAACACGATCAGGCGGGATGCCAACCCCGGTGTCTTTGATTGCGACTTCGTAGATGCATCGGTTGTTCTCATCTAGTTGCGAACGTGCGGATATCAAAACATATCCCTGACTCGTAAATTTGATTGCGTTCCCGATGAGATTATTCAGAACTTGTCGAATACGCCCTGGATCGCCCATGATTTGACGATGCTCAGCTTCGGCAACATCCAATACAACTTCCAGGCGTTTGTCTTCGGCAACGCATGTGACGCTGCTGGCTACCTCGGAAACCAGATTCAGCATGTCAAAACTGACATGCTCCAGGGTAAGTTTTCCTGCTTCAATTTTTGAAAAGTCCAGGATGTCGTTGATCAATACGAGCAGGGCGTCTGCGCTTGATTTGGCAAGGCGAACATGCTGACCTTGCTCACGATTTAATTCTGTTGATTCAAGCAAGCCGAGCATTCCCAGAATGCCGTTCATGGGTGTCCGGATTTCGTGGCTCATGCTGGCAAGAAACTCGGACTTGAGCTTCGCCGAGTCCTCGGCCTTCTGCCTGGCTTGCTCGAGGAATCGCTGTGCGTGTTCCTGGTCAGTGATATCTGATTGAAAGCCGAGAAAATGAGTCGCGTTGCCTTCCTCGTCGTGAATGGGAGCAAGCGCCAAACGGTTATAAAATTCTGTGCCGTCTTTTCGATAGTTTAGTATCGTTATCGTGATTGGGCGCAGTTCGCGCAACGCAGAAGATATCGCCTCTATATCTTCTGGTTTAGTATCTTTGCCTTGCAGGAAGCGACAGTTAGTGCCTCTTATCTCCTCAAGCTTATAGCCGGTTTGTTCTTCAAACGCCTGGTTAACGTATATCACCGGAAATCCCGGCGCTTTCGCATCTGAAATGATAATAGGGGTTTGGGCTTCCTCGATAGCTTTATTCTTAAGAGAAAGCTCTTGTTGAAGTTGTACCGACTCAGTGATGTCAACGCCTGTTACAACGGTTCCTAT
>DAITOW010000149.1:0-6759 GCA_036833965.1 Oleiphilaceae bacterium | reverse complement strand
GAGCTAAACAACGCCCATAACGACTTTACTGACTTGCCGGAGTGAATCCAAGTTAAATCTGAGGGGGGGGCTATTCGTTGCGCTATCTCAGTTTGAAAAGAAAAAGCCCGGCATATAGACCGGGCTTTCTGGTTCAAGTGCATGCGTGATTATTAGAGTGTTTGGCGAGGTTCCGTTCGAAGTCCCATTACCAGGCTCACGCACATTAAAAGGAGTACGAAAGTGAATGGTAATCCTGTTGAAATCGCGCCTGCCTGCAGGGCCTGAATCGCTTCGGTACCGCCAATCCAGAGCAGGGCAGCTGCGATTGCGCCTTCGACCGATGCCCAGAAAATGCGCTGGGGTACAGGTGCGTCAATCTTGCCTCCGGCGGTAATGCTGTCGATCACCAGTGAACCGGAATCGGATGAGGTGATAAAGAATACCAGGACCAGAACGATCGCTATCATTGATAGAAAATGCCCCATGCTTAAGGCGTCGAACATCTGGAACATAGCCAGGGGAACAGATTTCAAACCTTCAGTGCCCAAGGCTCCGACCTTGTCTGCAACCTGTTCGATCGCTATGCCTCCATAGACGGACATCCACAGAACCGTGACGAGCGTTGGTATCGCCAGAACGGCAACAATAAATTCCCGGATGGTGCGGCCTTTTGATACACGTGCGATGAACATGCCAACAAACGGTGACCAGGAAATCCACCATGCCCAGTAGAAAACAGTCCATCCCTGGAACCAGGCTTCATCTGGACGACCATGCGGGTTACTGAGCGGAATGATATTTTCGATGTAAGCAAGCAGGGTAGTCGGTATCGACCCAAAGGCGATGGCTGCACCCATTAAGGCTACGAGTGCGAGCAGTGCAAAAGCAATCACCATATTGATGTTACTCAATACTTTGACGCCGCCTTCGAGGCCTCGAACAACCGAGATGATGGCAAGCAGGGTCACGCAGACAATCACAGCAATCTGCAAGCCGATGCTCGCATCAATGCCGAAGACATGATGAATGCCGGAGGCCGCCTGCTGAGCGCCAAGGCCTAGCGAGGTTGCAAGACCAAACAGTGTCGCAAGTACCGCGAGGATATCGATGATGTGTCCGGGCCAGCCCCAAGTGCGGTCTCCCAGTATCGGATAAAACACCGAGCGGATTGAAAGAGGCAGTCCCTTGTTGTAGCAGAAGAACGCAAGTGACAGTGCGACGACGCCGTAAATGGCCCAGGGGTGAAGACCCCAGTGGTACATGGTTGCGCCCAAGGCCATGCGCGCCGCCTCGGGCGTGTTGGGTTCAACGGCGAGAGGTGTTTCGTACCAACCGGTATAGTAGGCAACCGGTTCTGCTACACCCCAGAACATCAGGCCTATACCCATGCCAGCAGCAAACAGCATGGCAAGCCACGAGATGGTGGAGTGCTCAGCGGTGGCATCGACACCGCCCAGGCGAATCTTACCCCAGGGAGAAAAGGCGAGCACCAGACAAAAGACGACAAAGATATTGGCTGACCACATAAAAAAGGCATCGAAGCTGCCGATAATGTCCCATTTGAGCCCATCAAGTAGGCCCTTGGCGGTTGAGGCATCACTGACGAGTGTTGCAATGAGGAAGATCAGAATGAGTCCGGCGCTGGTTCCGAACACGGGATTGTGAACGTCAAATCCCCATTTTTGAATGTTGTCCTGGCCGACGGTGTAGTCGGTATTCTCGATACTATATTTGTCGTTGTATTCAGACACGGTGGCTCCCTTGCATTTTTTGGATGCTGTTCGACCTCTACACTTTAACTGCTCATGCAGAAATATCAATTGAACTCTAAATAAAATGCCTTTGGTTTATCGACTTATTTTGGTGCTTATTTCTTTATATATTAATGGCTTGTCTGCAATTTATGGTGTTTTTGTTTAATTTTGTGCCGCTTAATATTTAGAGCACAATTAATTGGTTCTAGTTGTGTGTTGTTAAGGCTTACAGCAGTAAGTTTCGGACAGTTGACCAAAATCAATGACTCTCCGGGCATTTCTTTATAGAGTGCTTGTCACAATAAAAGCGCATTGCAAATGAGGATAAAAAATTGAGTCATCACCCGGATTTAGAACAGGTCGTAGATAGTGTTGTAGAGGCACTTGGCAAAAATATCGTTATGGGCATTCCGCTGGGTATTGGTAAGCCGGCGCAGTTTGTGAATGCGCTGTATGCCCGGGCGAAAAATGACCCCAGTATCAAATTGCGCATGGTGACGGCCTTGTCCTTGAATCGACCAAAGCCTTCGCCGGGTCTGGAAGCCAGATTTCTTGAGCCGGTTTTTGAGCGCCTGTTCGGAGGATACGTGGGCCTGGATTATGTTGAGGATCTGAACAAACAGCAGATTCCGGACAACATTGAGCTCTGCGAGTTCTTTTTCAAATCCGGCAGTATGCTCAAGAACAATTATGCGCAGCAGCATTACATCTCAAGTAACTACACGCATGTCGCGCGTGACATGATCGACCAGGGTGTGAACCTTCTCGTTCAGCAGGTCAGTAAGGGTGAGTATAAGGGCGCTAACTACCTCTCGCTCAGCAGTAACACTGATGTGACGGTGGATATCCTTCCCTTGATCGATAGTGAGCGGGCCAAAGGCAAAACTATTAAGTTGGTCGGCATGGTGAACCAGCAGTTGCCATTCATGCTAAACGATGCGTTGGTTCGTGAGGATGCATTTGATTATCTGATCGATAACGAAGAGTTTTATACGCCCCTGTTCTCACCACCAAATATGCCGGTCACGCCTGCAGACTTTGCGATCGGCATGCACGCCAGCGCTTTGGTAAAAGACGGCGGAACACTGCAGATCGGTATCGGTTCGATGGGCGATGCTATTGTGAATGCTTGCTTGTTGAAGGATCAGCATAATGATACTTACAACGAAGCGCTTGATGCGCTTGGCGGTAAAAACTATCAGCCATTCATTGATCGTATTGGTTCTCGTGAGCCGTTCTCGGAAGGCCTCTACGGCTCCAGTGAAATGTTCGTCAACGGCTTCTTGCACCTGATTAAAGGTGGCATCGTGAAGCGCAAGGTCTATGAAGACGTGCATATTCAGCGCTTGATTAACGAAGGACGCCTTGACGAGAATATCAAGCCTGAGCATCTGGATGCATTGATTGATTCCGGTTTCTTTGGCGATGTATTCCATGCCGGTGATATTCAGCGTGCCAAGCGCTTTGGCATTTTCAACGAGAGCGTTGATTGGGTAGACGGACAGGTCACCGTTGACGGGGTCGCTGTTGGTGATCGTACGCGCGATGATCAGACGGTGCAGAAGCTCAAGGAACGTGGTCTTGGTTCGAAATTGCTGCGCGGCATTATTATGCACGGCGGTTTCTTCCTCGGGCCTAAGGACTTTTACGAAGCGCTGCACGCGATGACGGAAGAAGAAAAAGAGCAAATTGGGATGACGGGCGTTGGGCACGTTAACCAATTGCTGATTGATGAAGATCTGGTTGTTGCCCAGCGCAAGCATGCCCGCTTTATCAATACCGGACTCATGGCAACGCTTAACGGTGCGGTTGTTTCTGATGGTCTGGATAACGGCAAAATCGTTTCAGGCGTTGGTGGCCAATATAACTTTGTTTCGATGGCGCATTCGCTGCCGGATGCACGCTCCATTTTGTTGGTGCGTAGTACCCGTACCAGTAATGGTGAGGTGCAATCAAACATCGTTTACAACTACGGCCACATAACAATCCCACGCCACTTGCGCGATACAATTATTACCGAATACGGTGTTGCGGATATCCGCGGTAAAACGGATGCTGATATCATGAAAGCCATGCTGAACATTGCTGACTCGCGCTTTCAGGGTGAATTGCTGGCACAAGCCAAGCAAGCAGGAAAATTGCCAGAGGATTATGTGATTCCGGAGCAATACCGTAATAACTTTCCTGAGCGGATTAATGGTGTGATCGACGGTTACCGTAAACAGGGTTTGTTTCCTCCGTTTCCATTGGGCACAGATTTCACCGAGCAGGAGTTGCAAATCGGTGCATGTCTGAAGCACCTGAAAGCCCTGCAAAGCGACAAGCTGAGCCTGTTCAAAACGCTGTTTAAAGCCTTTACGGACGGTGACCATGAACAACAGGCGATGCCATTCCTTGAGCGTATGGAATTGGTGGAAACCAAGACCAAGAAAGAGGAAATGGAGAAGAAGCTTCTAATTCATGAACTTCTAGAGGCAGGCTTGATTAAGTAGTCAGATATTTTACGAATATCTCAATCAGCTTTTCTGATTCGATCGGTTTGGTGAGGTAGTCGGTCATGCCGGCTTCCTCAGCTTTGTCTCTATCTTGATTCATTGCGTTCGCGGACAGGCCGCAAATTACCAGATCGGTTTTGCCTGATTCGCGAATTTTCATCGTTGCCGTGTAGCCGTCCATCACCGGCATCTGCACATCCATAAATACCATGTCGTAGTGGGTTCCACTGGCGACAGCCTCGACGGCCTCTGCGCCGTTGTCCGCCACATCGCAGGTTAGTCCGGCAAGCTCGATCATTTGCTGGGCAACGAGTTGATTGACCGGGTTGTCTTCTACGAGTAGGACATGACCTGAAAAGCGCTGCTCTTCGGCTGCTTTCTGATTATTCTGCTCATCCTCTTTGTGTTCACTCGTTGCGAACACATCGTTAAAGAAGCTTTGGAGCTTTTGCAGAGAGAAAGGGTGGGATATTGCGGATGCGTCAAACTCCCAACACACCTTGTGGATGGTTTCCTCATGCTGAACGTCCATGATAAACCCGAGTTTTACCTTTTCCCGGTTAAGCTGCTTGAGCTGTTCTTTATGAGCTTCGATGTCAGAATAGTTTGGGGCATCAATGAAGACAGCGATTTCCGAGTCCGTCTCCGTGATCACGGTTTGTAGCGCGTTTAAGGGAATGTGCCTTGGTTTATCTGCCAGACCGGAAAAATAGTCTTCACCCAGCAAGGCGTCATTTTGATTAGAGACATAATAGATTGGTAGTGTTGTTTCGATGAGAGCGGGTCTATGCTCACTTTTATCTACGGGATTTTTCAGCTCGACATAAAAACGACTACCCTCGTCCTCGACGGACTCTGCGTAGACATCTCCTCCCATTAGCGTACAGAGTTGTTTTACGATAGCGAGTCCGAGACCCGTGCCGCCAAAACGTCTGCTCGTTGAGCCGTCAGCCTGTGTAAAGGATTGAAAGATTTGTTCAATCTGCTTTGCTGACATGCCAATGCCTGTGTCGCGAATTTCGAACCTGAGTAATTCGGATTCGTGATCATAGTCAATCTTGATGCTGACCAGTCCGGAGTCGGTGAATTTGATCGCGTTGCTGCAGATGTTTAACAGCACTTGGCTAATTCGCAGCGGATCGCCGATAAGTTTTGGGGGGACATTTGGCGCTGTATCAATGCGGAACGCGATATCTTTTGATTCGAGGAGTGCATCAATAGACGCGATCAGGGTGTCGATGACCTGATCAATATCGTAGCTGATCGACTCAATATCCATCTTGCCAGCTTCGATCTTTGAGAAGTCGAGAATATCATTGATGACATTCATCATGATCTGGCTGGAATGGGCTGCCTTCTCAAGGTAATGACGTTGTCGCTTGTCGAGATCGGTTTTCAGTGCCAATTCAACCAAACCGATAATGCCGTTCATCGGTGTTCTTACCTCATGGCTCATATTCGCCAGGAACATACTCTTGCTTTTGGCTGCCTCTTCGGCGTTTTCTTTTTCTTTTTCCAGTTCGCGGTTAAGCTGCTCCTGCACGGCATTCATTTTTTGTGCTTCTTCGAGCAGCGTGGAGGTCTGGCGGTTTTTGCTCTGGAAGACATTTGCTGCCTTGGCCAAATCGCCAATCTCGTCTTTACGCTCGATACCCGGAATTGTATTGATATCCTGATCCTTCGATAGTTGACGAAATACCTGTGTGATCTCCCGAATCGGGACGATGATTCGGTTGCTGAGATAAATAGCGATTACGAGTGCTATAAAGATACTTAGTATCGACACCAGATCATTTTGTGTTTGTAAGCTTTTGGCCGATTCCGAGGTTATGTCTGTCATGTTTGCCTGATCGCGAATAACGGCTTCCCTTAAAGAGCTGGTGAGAAACAGGAACTCGTTGGCAGAGCCTGCCATGACAACATTCACCAAAAACACATAGCCGCGTGTAATTTGTGCAAGGCGCAGCACGTCACGCTTTATATTTGTCAGCAGGGTCATTGCATTGGCTTTGTCATTGAAGTCATCAGGTATGGCTTGTTTTGCTTCCGCTAAAGACGTCTTGAGTCCGTTAATGTCTTCCTGATCCGGCGAGATAAGGTAGTGGTTGAGATGACGTTGTGCTGAGGCAAGATGGTAGCGTAACGCGAGAGCGGGAGATTTTGCTTGGTCGACCTTGATGAGTTGCTCGTAGCTTGCGGTTAGCTCATAAAGTTGCTGGAAGTTCTCAGCGATCGCGATGTTAAAAACCTGATCTCGTTTGCTTCGTCCATTCACAACGTTTTCGAAGTTATCTTTGTAATCGTTCAAATGTCCCTGCATGCGTTCAATCAAGCCATCTTCAATGTCGAGCAGCACCTTGTCATTGATGCTTGCGCTGATGGCATTCATTTTTGAGAAGACTTCATCCATCAGTTCGTAAAAGCGTGTTTCAGAGAGTTCGCTGGCTGTCTCCTTGTAAATCAGCAAATGACGTTGCAGGTCGATGACATCGCGTTCCAGTTCATACGCCAGACTGACGTTTTGATAC
>DAITOW010000148.1:0-6795 GCA_036833965.1 Oleiphilaceae bacterium | reverse complement strand
ACGCTAGATCAGAAGTTTTTTTTTGAGCGTCCTGCTCTGAAGAAATCGTCGCCGCCAGCACTGGCTCCGCAACTGCATCTTCAACCCGAGAATCCGGCACACTACCCGCTGTCACGTCAGGAATTTGCGGAGCTACCGCCTCTTCCGTCATCAATTCACGAGCCTGTCGTTCGGGAGCAACTATTTCATTCGAAGATTCTTCTGCTCCTTCAAGTGCAACGAGGCCAGAAGTATCAGCCACGTCCGATGCTTGAATGGATTCGGGCGCTACATTCTCCTCAAGCGCTTGAGGCGCAACCTGAGTCGCATGTTTATGTTCAGCGCCGACCTCAGGAGCGAGCACGCGGGTCACTTCGTTTTCAGGCGCCTGCATTTGAAACGCCATCATTCGAAGCAAGGCCATTTCAAAGCCCGCCCGGGCGTCCGGTGAAATTGCCAGATCCTTTCGGGATGTCAAAGCAATTTGGTAATAAAGCTGCACGTCTTCGGCAGTTAAATTCTCAGCATAAAAGCTGATACGCTCTTGATCACCCTGACTATTATCGGTCACCCCTGGCACAGCCTGCTCAACCGCAACCCGGTGAAATACTGAAATAATAATCTCGAGAACGGATGCATAATCCGGCGCAAATTCTGCGAGATCAGCAACCACATGCAGCAAAGCCTTGGGGTCTCTTGCCACCAACATATTCAGCAAACGGTACACTTTTTTCTGATCTACCGTTCCCAACATTGCACTCACCGGCGCTTCAAGCAGCTTACCCTGTGTGTACGCAATAGCCTGATCCGTGAGACTCAACGCGTCGCGCATACTGCCGTCGGCACCACGCGCAAGTGCCCATAGGGCAGCTTCCTCCGATTCAACCTGCTCTTGTGAAAGAACATAAGCAAGATGGCTGACAATTTTTTCAGGCGTCATGTTCTTGAGATTGAATTGAAGGCAGCGTGAAAGAATTGTGATAGGTAGCTTCTGCGGGTCGGTTGTCGCAAAAAGGAATTTAACATGCTCCGGAGGTTCTTCCAGCGTCTTGAGCAACGCATTAAAACTATGCCCGGAAAGCATATGCACTTCGTCAATCAAATAGATTTTGAAACGACCCTGAGTCGGCGCATATTGCACGTTCTCAAGCAATTCGCGCATGTCTTCAACCTTGGTGCGCGACGCTGCATCAATTTCAATCAGGTCGACATAGCGGCCCTGTTCGATCGAAGTGCATGCACTGCACTGGCCACAAGGTTCTGAGGTAATCCCTTTGTCGCAACTCAAGCAACGGGCAAGAATCCGGGCGATGGTAGTTTTACCCACCCCCCGGGTACCGGTAAACAAATAGGCGTGATGCAAACGCTGTGAATCAAGAGCGTGAACAAGAGCTTGCAAAACATGCTCTTGACCAACCATTTGTTTAAAGTTTGTAGGTCGCCATTTTCTGGCAAGAACCTGATAGCTCATGGCATTAACTTATGACTTAGCAGCGAGATAATGTAGTGCACGTTATATTACACGCTCATGAGCTTTATAGACAGAGTTAGTCTGAGAGTTTGATGCACTCAAGGCGATGACGGTAGGTCTGCAATACCTCGATTGCAGTCGCCAGTTTCGCCTGATCAAAATCATCTTCAAACTGCTCAAAACCCGGTTTCATCGCCTCACGCAGCCTAAGCAATGCAGACTCGCCATTCGGCGTAAGTTCGTAATGGGCATGAATTGCAGGATGATGCTCATCACCTTTGACCAAGCCCGCCTCCAACAACTCATTCAGAAGGTGTTGGGCGTGCGCCTCACTGATATGCTGTTCCTGAAGCAAGGTATTCATTCGACAACGCCCCTGCTCGGCCAGAAACTGAACAATCAACCAGGCACCCGACTCCCATTGAGTCACAATACCAAAGCTCTCTTTAAGACGCTCCAAATGACGGTTTACACCAAAAATCTCCAAAGTCAGCTGCTCTACAAGATAGGACGAGTTGGCCATAATTGCGCTCCGTTAGCGGATTAAATCGAGCACTGAATATAGACCAGAATCAGCAAAATGCAGTTAGCAGCAAGACAGATTTGTATTGTGTTTTTGTAACACGAGAGAGGTGTTTTAGATAAAGATGTATTCGGGATCGAAAGATGTCGGAAAACAGAAGAAAGCTGGAGATGACTCCCACCAGCTACACCTCGGCACATGAGTCGACCGCTGTGGCTGCTCCCTTCCGGGCCTGACCAGGTTCACGGTTTATCATTGCGAGGGAACCAATAGGAGTCACCATCATACGTTGGGAGCGAGTGCCCGAACAACGAAGCGCGCATTCTAGCAAAGCGTTCCACATCAGAAAAGCCTTATTTTGCCTACTGCAAAACCAGCGCAATCTCATCGGCCAAGTCATCGCGCAAGACGTCCTCCCCAACCATCTGCGCTTGCCAATTTTGCTGCGCTACGCCATCAACCAAAAGCGTTGCTTCATATTGTAAAAGGTCGCGGACGGTAACAGAAAACGCTGGGCAGGAGGTTTTTTGGACATTGCCAGAATCGAAATCTTGACTACATTGCGAGGAATTCGTGGAGGGTGTGACCTGTTGGAGAGACAGTCCGATACTGTTGACCAACTCAAAACGCGCCTGAAAACGATCCGCGTTCACGACAGCAGGAGCCAGCGCACACATCAGAAACAGCGACAAAAATCGAGCAAAATACAACTTCGCCATAGCAAGACCTCAACAACAGAGGCCTTCGAGTATAGGCTAGATTGGTAACACTGCAACACAAAAAATTACGCAATGTTACACGGGTCGCTATTGCCCTAAAAAGGCTAAACGGCCGATTTACTGTGATGACGAAAGAATGAAATCATCGACAAAGACGACCCCGTCCTTACCATCCGATGCAAAACAATAAGGTTCGGAGCTTTGCGCCAAATCGCGTCGAGACAACGCATCCTCTTTGATTCTCAGGCAATAATCACCCGGCAAAACACCCGAAAACAAAAACACTCCATCAAATTCAACACGCGTAACATCAAGCACCTCGCCATTAAGATTCTCGAGCACCATTGTTGCCTGGGCTAGTGGCTCGAGTTCTCCTGCCACATCGATATAGGCAGAACCCTCGATATCGAATGTCATAGCTAATGGGATATCTACCCGAACTGTCGATCCCGCATGCGCATAGACATGTATTGGTCCCGATGCGGGTTTAACAAAGGGGTCTTCAATACTTTTCTCATCGACCTCCAGCGTTTCAATTCTCAGATTCTCAAGCCCCTTAAGCGTCATTCGCCCCTGCTCGTCCGTCGCATGTTTTCGCCAACGACTTTTACCCTTTAAGCGGATATTCGAAACAGGCTGTTCACCCTCATCAAACACACCATTATTATTTTCATCAATAAATACCCTAGCCTGCAGAGACGCGGTATTAGTCGCACTGACTTCGGAAAACTCATAGCCATTCTCACCCTCATCATAATTGAGAGAACTGGTAATAGTGATGCCGACATACTGCAAACCACGACTGTTAAAACCGGCATTCCCGGAAAGGGAGAAGGAACCGAAACTCCTGCTTAAAGTGTGGTCATTACTAAAGACATCCTTTCCCTCAAAGCGATGAGACACGCTCCCTGTATAGCTCATGTTTCCTGCAAACTTATGCGACGCCCCAAAGGAAAGCCCCGACAAACGCCCTGTTGGAGAGATCGCATAATCAATAGCACCTTTATAACGCCACCCTTCCCACTTTCGAGTTGCACTCAACTGGCCATCTGCGCGCTCAGCACCGGACTGCCCAGAGGCATCAAAGTAATTGAGGTCATTAGAAAACTGATAACCCGCCCAACCCGTTGCAGTTCTTAATGCCAAAGCAAGGTTGGTGTCGCCATCGTCGAACTTTTTGTGTCTCGCATCAAAATCAGCCAAAACTGCGCTAGGCAAGCCGACGAAAAAAGACCGGTTTAACCGCAAGCCTAACTCGCTTTCAACATCTCCCCGACTATTCCTATCACTGACAAAATCATCAAAAATGGTCGCATCAGCGTTTACATTTGTAGCAAAGAGACGTGACTGAAGATTTAGCTGGTATGCATGCCCATCCTCGTCGTCCTGGGAATAATGCAGCTGTGCCAAAGCCCCTCCCAGACCAGCATAGAGACTACCAAAAATATATTGGCGTTCCTCGGTGTTAGACGTCGGCGTCATTTTGCTTGCGCCTAAGCGGGCACTTAAAGCACGACTCAAACCATAACGCGCTTCAGCCATAAGCAAATCAGACTCGGGATCGTTGATATTGATGGATGAATCGATCAGACGTTTATTGCGCGTCATCGCCCATGCATCGTATTCCCACTCCCCTTGCTGCAGCATCGTCCCGCCTGTTGAAACTACTTCACGCACCTCGCGGAATTGTCCTTGAGGTCCATATAACCGAATATCGAAGATATTTTCACCAACGAAAACCGGAACCGATTCAAACAGATACCGACCATCGTTACTGGTCTGCGAAAATTCAATCAGGTTGCCGTTCCGATAGAGCTCAACCTCCCAGTTCGGTGGCGCATCCCCTTGCAGGGTTATCGTGTCGCCCTGCTCTTCAATAGACTTGCCGCCTCGACTCAAACGGACACCCCGCCCCTGTGCAGAAGAGAACACCAGCGGGTCACTTAGCCCGAAGATATCACCTAACTGATACCGATCCATGCCAAGCAAGAGTGATTCGTCAGGCCCTTTGGCCGCGCGGGAAAACGTAATACGCAAATCCTCTTCGCCATCAGCGTCGATGTAACTCGCACTCATTGAGTGTTTGGCTACGTCTGCCCGCCCCTGTAAAAACAAATCATAGCGACTGTCTACCTCGCCACGATTTCTCTCCAGATCGGTACCGACAGAAAAATCAAACTGTGGTTTACTCCACCATTCGTAGGTGTTTGGAATATAGTCTTTTGGCGTGGTCATTAATTCGGGACGATCAATGAGATCGCGTTTTCTTTCACGTTCAAGACGCGCAAGCACCGGGATATTCGGATCCTCTTCTACTCTCAACTGCAACTGCGGAACATCAACATCAAATTTGACATCAAGTAATCTCTGCGCGGTCTGCAAGTCGAGATAAATTTCAAAGCCATCATCAGAAAATTGTGTGGTTTGATCCCAGGTCTGAGCGAGACCACGCACGTAATATCGCTGATTCTCCAGATCAAGCTCAAAGGTGTTCGACTCTGTAACCAGCCAACCGGAAAGAGTCAGACTATCCACGTCTGACTGAAGGGCAATGCTTAGTATATTTGCGATACTCGCGACAGGAACCAGCGTCAATTCCGGCGACTGATAAACGAAGAGAGGTTCGTCGTCGGTATATTCTCCAACTGACAACTGAACAACCAGCAAGTCATCTTCGTTTAACATGACACGCTCAGAAGCGTACGCCTCTGCAAGGATATGCGGAAAAAAAAGAACAAGGAGCGCAATATTGCGAAGAATGGTCTCAAGCTTGAAGAAGAGAAATACTCTCTTTGAACCAATCATTATGCGCTCAGATCAAAACGGAAAAGCGGGAAGAACAGCAAAAACAGGCAATGGCCGTCGCCTAGGGCGCCAGGCTAAACGGCACATCCACCAGATTTGAACCACCGTACTTTTCGTCTTCATCAAAGCGGATCAGAAAATTCTTTGCTTCAGGTCGAAGTGCCTGAGGCAAGCGCAAGGACACCGCACGCTCTGTCACGTCTGTATAGACACCCACACCTTTCGATATCGCGATGCGCTCACCGAGCTGGCCATCAACGCGTTCATAAACTTCAACAGAACCATAGAGAGAAACACTTCCCTCCCGCGTCAGGGTCACTTTAAACGCCCCGTTTGGCCCAAGTTCAGGATCAAAAGAGATATCTTTCACTCCAGCGGAAGCGCTCAAACTACCTTTGCGCACAATAATCGGAATGGCGATCTTCAAGGTCGGCTTTAACGTAACCGACAGTTCCTCGTCTTCCTGCTTTTGGTCAGACTCCATTTGAATCGGAATTTCCTTGAACACCAGATGCGAAACATACTCCCCTTCCGGAAGATCTTTGGGTCGACGCGCAGCAAGACGAATGGTCTGACGACCACCCGGCTCAATATCGACACGTCGCGGTGAATAGCGAATCATATCCTTTGCATAAAGCCCTTCAGGCTCTAATTCTTCCAGATCGACAATGCTGCCATCCGGGCGCATCACTTTTTGCTCAAAATAAATTTGGTAGCGCGCCTTTTCAGTTCCATCGTTTAACAAATCGAGTGCAGCCGCCCGCTCTCGTTCCTCAAGCACAACGCGCTTGGGATTAATCAAAAGACCGGCAAAGGAAGAATAGGAAACAAAAAACAAAACACTAGCGACCGCTAGCTTAAGCGACAGGGATTTCATGACTGGATACTGACTCTAGTTGTTGTTACTGCTCTTGGGCATAAAGTCCTGAGCTTTTTTTATTTTGCCTGCCCTTTCTATGAGGGCATGGCATGGTGCATCTATTAGCTTAAGTCTGGATCAAAAGTCATTGAATTCAAACTATTTTTAGTCAGATTACCAGATCGTAAAAACGAAAAAGGCGCCCCGAGGCGCCTTTTACAGAAGTATCTGAACTAACAAATCTTAGTTGTATACAACCGACACATCGTAATCGATTGAGGTTGCACCACTTGCTGCTGCTGTCGCTGCCGTATCAACAGTCAAGGTACCGCCAAGCGTCAGAGTATGCGCCGCCTGAAGTGTTACGCCAGTCAATGTAGTTGCGCCCTGGCCATTGTCGATCATACTCGGCGCAAAGCTCATACCGTTAGAAGACGTG
>DAITOW010000147.1:0-6853 GCA_036833965.1 Oleiphilaceae bacterium | reverse complement strand
CCTGATCACCCTATCGCTAAGGTTTGAGCTCATTGCGCATGAGAAAGAGGATGCGGAGGCGCAAGCAAAGCAGATTGCAGCACTATTGCAACGGGAAATGGATAGATACTTCTTTGCGGAGAACATTCAGGGGGCGAACCGCGCATTGATCTCACGCTCTACGATTCATGCAGTTAAGAGCCTGTTCGCCGTTGACAGTCAGGGCATCGTCATCAGCTCCATTAAGGAATCCGAGATCGGCCAGCCAGCAAGCGCCATTTATGGTGACATTCCTGCTTCACTGCATCGTCGAAGTGACCAAAGCTCATTAGTACCCGTCACCAAGTACCTTGATAGAACCCAATCCTACTTTTCCTACTACCCATTACATCTGACACTAGATCATCAAAATAGTCTGAGCAAAAAATACGGTGCCTTGTATCTAGAATATGACTTCAAATACATTGCTCAAGACGTCAACAAACACCTGTTCCGGCATAGCGCTTTATCCGCAGCCCTTCTGCTCATTTTTATGGTTGGCGTTCATTTGGTTCTTAGAAGAAGCGTGACTCTTCCACTTCAACGGCTGAGCGATTTTGCCCAATCAATAGCAAACAACGAACATAAAGAAACCGGCAAAGTACTCAGCACGATTAAAGGTCGTGAGGTCGCAGCGCTGTCCCGCTCAATGCAGGATATGGCAGAGCAACTGGCAGAGCGCGCAATCGATAAAGAAGCTGCTTTGGAAAAAATGCGCTTTCATGCGAGCACAGATTCCCTGACCGGGTTGCCGAATCGCAGAAATACCATTGAAAGCCTCAATCATCGAATCCGATTAAATCAAGCCAAACAAGCACCTTTCGCGGTCCTCTTCATCGATCTGGACAATTTCAAACGCATCAACGACCAGCTCGGTCATCAGGTTGGTGATGAACTTTTGCGCAAAGTAGCAGGCAAACTATCCTCTCTGGTAAGGCAGCATGACACTGTTGGCCGCTTGGGTGGCGATGAGTTTTTGCTTGTTTTGTCAGACTTTGACGATGTACCCAACGTGAGTGCCTTCGCAAGAAGAATTGTCCGGTCGATTCGGAAGATAACAGACGAAAAATTCAGAGAGTTTGATGTGTCGTTGAGCATAGGCGCAGCGATCTATCCAAAAGACGGGCAGACAAGCGCAGAGTTGATCAAGGCTGCAGATATCGCGATGTATAAAGCCAAGGAGTCCGGAAAGGATCAGTCGGTCTGCTACTCCAGTGACATGCTGGAGCGCGTTGAACGCGATTTTATCATCGAAAAAGAATTACGTAATTCGATCACCGACGAGAGTTTGCACATCCACTACCAGGGCGTTTATGACACCAAAACCCGCGCTCTGGTTGGCTTTGAAGCTCTTGCTCGCTGGAATTCGCCAGCACTCGGCGCTGTAGAACCACAGGAATTCATCCCCGTTGCAGAGCGCTCCGGCTTCATCCATCAACTCAGTGATTTCATCATTTGTAAGGGCATGGCTGATTTGGCCGAGTGGAATAAGCAAAGCAAGGTACGCCTTCGCCTGGCATTTAACCTGTCACCTGTTCAGCTAAGCACACCGTCTTTTGCTATTGATATTGAAGAACTGATGCGACGTCATCAAATCGATGGCTCTCAACTCTGCTTTGAAGTCACTGAAAGCATGGTGATTGATTCCGGGCCCGAAAGTTCGCAGGTTTTGAACAGGCTGAGATCTTACGGTTGCCACATCGCCATGGACGACTTTGGTACCGGCTACTCATCGATTCGCTACTTGAGGCAATATCCCTTTACCATGCTCAAAATTGATAAGAGCTTTATGGAGCAAGCCTGTGACAACGCCGCTGACGAATCTGTCATTGAAGGTATTATTCTGCTATCGAAATCCATGGACTTGCAGGTCGTCGCGGAAGGTGTGGAAACGGAAGAACAGTTAACGCTATTACAAAAGCATGGTTGCGCGTACGTACAAGGCTTCTATCTCGCAATTCCCCTATCTCATGAACTGATTCTATCCAAGCTCAAACAAAATCTTTCTATTTTCAGTAACAAGAAAACAAGCGCAAATGATTGATGACACCATCAGTTGAAGCCACAAAAAACCATATTCTCTTTTAAAAAATCCAGACCACCAGCTCCAGTCATTGCAACTTGCCCTTTACAGCGACCTAAAGTTTTTGTAACTTTATGTAAAGACGAGTAGAGCCATGGACCATAACAAACCAACGCATCCGAAAATAGAACATGCTCGCGAGAGCGCAGAACAGCACCGAAGAGCGCTGCAGGATCTTTGCGCCTCTAAGGATCAGCCCATCGGTTTGAACGGCCTTGTCGAAGGTACGAAAGTTTTATATGTCGAATATAAACATATCTCAGAGGCTCAGCCTTCCGTTATCGATTGCAAAGCTCTGATGTGGGAAAGCGACTGCCCAAGAGAGGTCGGTGGGCTTCAGGCGACAGACACGGAAGGCAAGTTCTTCTGCCCCAAGTGCGAACAGGATGTACACTGGGTCAGTAATAGAAAAGATCGCAATACCTTGGCTCAACTTGGTAAAAACATTGCGTTTGCGGTAGATCGCCCAGTTGAAAACCACACAGCTCGCCAGGCAGATATGCCTAGCTCTGTCGGCAACATCGATTCAGACAAATATGGACTCGGTCTGATTCGGTCAATACTCAACGACAATACATCTATACGTCTGGCCAGACTGCAACAACACGAAGTCAACCTCGCAACTCTTAAGCGACTTGTAGCGAAACTGCGTCGCTTTGAAGCACAAATAAAGCATTTGGTGCGAGATCCGGAAACCGGATTGCTACTGAGCGAAGCGCAGATTTTTGCAATTGAATCGCCTCTTGAACAGGAGCTAGCGCTAAAACAGAGCCTGCTCGGCCAGAGCGTATTACTTATGCTCAGGCAACTACCCACACTTGAAAGAGAAATAGCAGAACGCTTGGGTTTGGCCGATCATCCTCGCCCAACCACCGGCGCCAGCGATATCCCCTGCTCTATTCTTCAATTTCCTCTGAGCTAAATCGTAGAGCGTTTATTCTGATATAGAATACTTGCTACGATCAGCACCAAGCCAAGTATTGTTGCGGCTTCGATCGTTTCTCCAAGAAAGTAGCTAATAAACACCAGCGACAAAAATGGGGATAAAAAGATCAGAGTGCTAATTTGAGCTGCACTATTCGTAAGTTTCATCGCCTTGAGCCAGACAACGAAACAAATTCCCATCTCAAAAGCACCAATGTAGGCAGCCCCCAACAAACCTTCGACCGGAGGAAGTCTGAACTCGGAAGTAAACAGGTAATACACCAGCACAAACGGCAGACTGAAGCAGAAATTTACGAAGAGTCCGACCACAGGATCGCGGCCCTCTTTGGTATTAAATATCCAATACAAAGCCCAGATCACTGTACTCAACAATGCCAAAAATACGCCCAGAGGCTCTGAAAACTTTAGCTGCATCAAATCGCCCTTGGTCGCTATCACGACAACTCCCAAGTAACCACCAAACAAAGAAACCGCCTGGCGATAGTTAATTTTTTGCTTAAGTAATGGAACCGCCAATAAAGAAAGCATGATCGCCCAGGTATAATTGATGGGTTGAGCCTGCTGTGCTGGCAACAACTCATAGGCTTTAAAGAGAATCAGGTAATACAAAAAGGGATTGAGCAAACCTAGGCACAGCGACAGCCGATACTCCTTCGCGGTGCAAGAGAACACCTCACGGAACTTGGACTGGGCAATCAGAATCAAAGCCAAAACAAGCGTGGAGACGACAGAAGAAACTAACAGTAATTCAATCACCGTCAGATACCGAAGGGACAGCTTGAATGCCACCGCGACCGTTGACCAAAAACCAACCGCCGTTAAAGCGAGCAGGACTGCTCGTCGCTGATCAGTCATTTTGACTGTCTGAAAAAAACTTATGAAATGCCATTGAGGTCCCTCCGAAAAATAGAACCATTTCAGCACGATTGACCGAATTTTATCGAAGGACTTACAGATCAGGAAATAAAATGGCGGTGAGCCAGGGATTCGAACCCCGGGAGGGCTATTAACCCTCGCTGGTTTTCAAGACCAGTGCTTTCGACCACTCAGCCAGCTCACCGCATTTTGACGTTGCCACGACTGCGGCAACGGGTGAGCATAATACTCGAAAAAAATTGGGTGTCAACGCCTAATTCTGAAAGAAATGTCAGTTGTATTTTTAATCTGTGACCTTATTATAAGTCGTATACATGAGTATTCGTTCGATCCGTAAACTTTGGAGTAATTTAATGCAGGATAAACAGTTTCCACAAACGAAAGTGACTGCCGCGCATGCTGACCAACTTGGTCAGGTAATGGGCAATAGTCAGGCTGCTCTCGGTACAGACGTTGCTTCTGTATTGAAGAACACCTACATGCTGCTTGGCCTTACCTTGGCTTTCTCAGCATTCGTTGCTTATATGTCAATGAACGCGCCTCGCCCGGGCATTCTAATCACACTGGTAGGCTTCTATGGCTTGTTCTTCCTCACTGCCAAGCTAAGCAACAGCGCATGGGGCTTGCTAAGCACATTCGCTCTTACCGGCTTCATGGGTTACACCCTTGGGCCTATTATTGGGATGTTTGCAGGCGCAGGCGCAATGTCGATTGTCGCGAACGCTCTTGGATTGACCGCGTTTACGTTTTTCGGCCTTTCAGCATACGCCCTGATCACGAGGAAAGACTTCAGCTTTCTGGCTGGATTTTTGACAATCGGCTTCTTTGTCTTGCTTGGCGCGATGGTTATCGGCTTCTTCACTGAAATTGCTGGTTTGCAGTTGATGATCTCTGCTGGCTTCGTACTGTTCTCATCTGCAGCAATTTTGTTCCAGACTAGTGCAATCATTCATGGTGGAGAGCGCAACTACATCTTGGCAACCATCAGTTTGTACGTTTCTATCTACAATCTGTTCCTAAGCTTGCTGCAACTACTTACAGCGTTTGCTGGCGAAGAGTAAAGCACTCTAAAGATCAAAAAGCCTCGCTTCGTGCGGGGCTTTTTTATTGTTTAAACTTCCACTCCCAATCTCTCACGATTACACTAGCCCCTATGAAATTCGCCATCTTAATCACTGGGGCACCCTATTCTACCCAAGCCCCTTATACTGCTTTGCAGTTTTGTCGCGCGGCCATTGAACAGGGTCACGAGATCTATCGCGTATTCCTTTACCGCGACGGCATCCATCTGAGCACACGACTGGCGACCCCACCTCAAGACGAGATCGACATCTACAAAGAATGGCAGGAATTTTCTGCAGAAAATGACATTGAAATCATTACCTGCATCGCAGCAGCCGCAAGACGCGGCTTGATCGATGAAAGCGAAGCTAAACGCCACAATAAAGACATGCACAACATGTCTTTAAACGGTGAGCTATCAGGTCTGGGTCAACTGGTTGAGGCGAACATCGTCGCTGACCACCTACTGACATTTGGAGCCTGAATTGAAGAGTGATATGAACAGGAAGTCTCTGCTTATTGTGCTAACGCAAGCCCCTTTAGCTTCCAGCAACAATCAGGAAGCTCTCGATCTCGCATTAGCGGCCGCGAGCTTTGATCAGGATGTCTCTCTTGTCTTCGAGGGTGACGCGATTTACCAACTTGCTCTGAACCAGAATCCTGGCGATGCCGGCCGAAAAAACTTGCCCAAGATGATGAAAGCCTTCCCTATGTACGGCATTGAAAAACTCTATGTTTTCATGGCATCGGATCTAGGAGACATGAAAACACCGGACAATATTGCAGTGCTTGATGATCAAAGCTATCGCCGCCTTTTATCTGAAAGCGACTCTGTAATAAGGTTCTAGTGCCCATGGCTATCTTGCACACTATCAACCAGAGCCCGAAGCATTCCAGCATTTGGAACAAAATGCTTCACTTGTTGAACGCCGGCGACAGCCTACTTCTCATTGAAGATGCATGCTACGCATCCACCCAAGCAGTACTGGTACGCCGACTCACTGAGCTTAGCGAGACCCGCAGCATTCAACTCTTCACTTTAAAACCTGACGCTGAGGCCCGTGGCATACCAAACGCCAAACCGTTTAAAGAAATCGATTATAGCGGTTTCGTTTCGTTGGCAGCACAAACAGAAAAGACAATCAGTTGGTGTTCAGAGTGATTCCCCGCGACCCCCAAGGCTTTCTGATCAACCTGGAAGATTGGAACGAGGAAGTGGCCGTTAGCATTGCCTCCGAAGAAGGCATCGAACTGAACAATGATCACTGGGAAGTCATATGGCTGCTAAGAGAGTTTTACGCCGAGTATGAGCTATCTCCAGCCAATAGAATATTGGTTAAAGCCGTAAAAGAGGAACTTGGAGAAGCCAAAGGAAACAGCATCTATTTAATGCAGCTATTCCCAGGAAGCCCGGCGAAACTGGCCAGTAAAATTGCCGGCCTGCCAAAACCGCTTAACTGTTTATAAGCTTCAGCTTTCAGATAAAACGAGCAGTAAATGACCATACACGAGAATATACGCCAAAGTGTTTCAGAACATCCTTTCGCCCAATATGTGCGAATACTGGGCAAGGGGAAAAAGGGTTCACGCTCATTCACTGCCGAAGAAGCACAGGATGCGATGGGTATGATCCTTAGAGATGAGGCGGAAGCCATCCAGCTTGGCGCCTTTCTAATGCTGATCCGGGTCAAAGAAGAAAGCCCGGAAGAACTTGCCGGGTTTGTAAAAGCAGTTAAAGAGCACATCAAAGCTCCCGAGATCCAGGTCGATCTGGACTGGTCGTCCTATGCTGGGAAACGCAGGCATCTGCCGTGGTTTATCTTCTCTGCCTTATTAGTCGCACAAAAGGGATATCGCGTCTTCCTGCAT
>DAITOW010000146.1:0-6869 GCA_036833965.1 Oleiphilaceae bacterium | reverse complement strand
TATCTAGAGGGTTTAGTCAGTCCTCTTCAGACTTATCAAAAGCCGCTCTCCTGAGCGGCTTTTTTTATATATATTTTCACACCATTACCTTATTGCTTATAACCGTTACATAATCGAACGATTACGCGCTTTTCTAACACAAAGCCTCCCCTACACTGAAATTACATATAAAAAAATATAAAGCGAGTAAAGGGTACTTCCGTGCGAAAAACAATAATAGCCAGCCGCTGCGCTTCACTAGTGAGTCTATGTCTACTCAGCCCCTACCTTTGGGCGGCAGATTCGACGCAAGGTGACGACTTGGCCCTAAAGGCCTTTATCTTTGGTTCTTTGGCCATCATTTTTGGCGGGATGAGCTTCGTCCTCAGCAGATTGAATTCGCGACTCAAGAACAACATCGAGAGCCATCAGGCAACAGAAATCATGATGTCGAAATTAAGCAGCGCTGTCACCAACAGCGGTGCAAGTATTGTCATGACAGACGCCAATGGCACTATCGAATACGTCAACCAGAAATTCTGCCGAATTAATGGCTACCTCCACCACGAAGTGATTGGACAGCCAATAGATATTCTGTCTCCAAATCGTCATGTCGATGATGAGGATACCCAGTTACTGGACAGCGACTGCCTGAAAGCAAGCTGGGAAGGTGAAGCCCTTTGCATGAAGAAAAACGGTACACAATACTGGAGCGCCATCAATGCTGCAGCTGTTTATAATCGCGATCGCATCATAACAAACTATGTTATCTCGGCAATCGACATTAGCGCCTTGAAAGACGCCAACAACAAGATGCAAAACCTCGCGCTATTCGACTCCCTGACAGGCCTTGCGAATCGTCGACTATTTATCGACAGGCTGCACCAGTCAGTCCTTAGTGCGCGCCGTCATAAACACATTTCAGCGATCATGTTCCTGGATCTGGATCAATTTAAACGCATCAACGACACTCTCGGACATCAAGCCGGTGACGAACTGCTGACCATCATCGCGGAGAGGCTGAAAACCTGCGTGCGCAAACAGGATACCGTTGCGCGTCTGGGCGGAGATGAATTCACCATTCTGCTGAATGACATCTCGAGCAATGACAAGATTGCTTCCATAGCCGAGCACATTCTAATGATTCTCAAAAAGCCGATCAGACTCGGGAAACACGAAGTCATTGTCTCGACCAGTATTGGCATTACCATCGCTCCGTCAGATTCGACTTGCACAGAAACCTTAATGCGAAATGCCGATATGGCGCTTTATAAAGCGAAAGAACGCGGTCGTGATGGCTTCCATTTCTTTACCAACGAACTGAACGTTCGTGCCAGCCACTTGATGGAAATTGAGCACGAGATGCGACACGCTCTCCAAAACGAAGAGTTCTATCTACAATACCAGCCTCAGGTAGACCTGCGGACGAACCAGATACACAGTGTTGAAGCTTTGATCCGCTGGAGACACCCTACCAAAGGAGAGATATCGCCAGCAGATTTTATATCGATTGCCGAGGAAACCGGACTGATCGTTCCTATTGGCGAATGGGTGTTGAAGAGAGCCTGCAGTGAGATACAGGAGCTGAATGACAACACGGGGATGAATATCCGCGTTGCAGTGAACCTCTCAACAAGACAGTTTACTGATTTGAAATTGGTCAACACCATCGCAGAAGCACTTGAGCAAGCAAATATGCAAGCTAGAAATCTCGAGCTGGAAGTGACCGAAAGCATGCTCATGGACGACATGGAAACGGTCATCGACCAACTCAACCGCATCAAAGCAGCAGGCTCCACTGTGACAATTGATGATTTCGGCTCAGGCTATTCCTCGTTCAGTTACTTGAAGAGCCTTCCGGTTGACATCCTCAAAGTTGATCGGGAATTTGTTTGCGATATTCCGGACGACCTAAACGCGATGGAAATTACTTCTGCCATTATTGCTGTTGCGCACAAGCTCAATTTAAAAGTGGTTGCAGAAGGCGTAGAAGATGTAGACCAACGGGACTTCCTGAACATCAACCGATGCGACTATGCCCAGGGCTACCTGTTTAGCAGGCCTCTCTGCTACGCGGATTTACGCAATTATTTCAATCCTGATCACCGAAAATTCAAGCAAGCCATGTAAATGCAAAACTTTGGGAAATGACGCGCCGTCAGGCTTGACGCACACGGCGTGAACCACGTCGTTTCAGAAATGTTATCTTCTTCGCGTAACAATATGTAATCGCAGGTATACTATTGTTACTGAAAATAAAGATTGGAAGATAACTACATGCTCGGTATGACGATCCACATTTTAGAAGCCTTGGTGTTAGCGTTACTCGGCTATATTGGAGCGCGATCCTACACCCTGGCCCAGAAGCAATCTCTTCAACTTAAAAGTGCCACTGCTGGCGCAGAAGACGTGCAAAACTCTTACGATGAAGAAGTGATCACCGTCGAAGAAGAGAACCTTCAAAGCACCTATAACTCCCGAATAAATGCGTTGAAGGAAGCCCAGATTTTCTCCGGAATCCAGATGATTCCAATCAAGAGAGAATTTGGCGACGTGTTCAACCCTCAACTCGCATGGTTGAGAGATGCCATTGCACTTTATCTGATCGGCGCATCAGACTACATCGCTAAAGAAGCGCACTGTAACCTCAAGACACGAAACAAGTTTAATGCTCTTGTACTTAGCTCTACCCTGAAAATGAGCGAAGCAGAACTGGCTCAGGCAATTAAGCGAGCTACGGAAAGAGATTCTGATAGCGATGAGGAACAAATGATTGTCGCCGGTGCAAAGGCAGCCAAGCAATGGAAAGAAACACAAAACGTAAGTGCAGAGCTAAAACTAAGAACACGCCTGAATGACTGGGGTGTATTTGCCTGAGGCTCGACGAGTAGTTCCCATAAAACTCAATAATAACAAGCCGAACAAGAATAAAACAAAATAAGAACAAGTAGACCGCTGAGGCCTTTGCCAAAGCGGTTTTTTATTGCCCGCCCAACGCACTATTTCACAGCAGAGAAGTTCATACGCAAAAGACTTTGATTTCGAGGCCGACTCATTCGTTACTTTTGAATGACCGTATAGAGAAATGAAATCCGGGCGAAAGCCCGGACCGATTAAAGACGCATTTCTATGCCTTGCGCAGCCATGAACTGCTTGGCTTCCTGCACAGTGTGTTCGCCAAAATGGAAAATACTTGCTGCAAGTACCGCATCTGCGCCACCCTCGGTTACGCCATCCGCCAAATGCTGCAAGTTACCAACGCCGCCAGATGCGATCACCGGAATCGAAACCGCGTCTGAAATCGCGCGCGTCACACCCAGATCAAAACCGTTCTTCATGCCATCCTGGTCCATACTGGTAAGCAGAATCTCACCAGCACCATACTCGGCCATCTTTTTGCTCCACTCTACTGCATCAAGACCGGTCGGCTTTCTCCCACCATGAGTGAAGATTTCCCAGCGTGGCTCTTCACCTTCCTTGTTCACCTGTTTTGCATCAATTGCGACAACAATACATTGGCTACCAAAACGCTCGGCAGCCTCACGAACAAACTCGGGATTAAATACCGCAGCGGTATTAATACTGACTTTATCCGCACCCGCGTTGAGCATATTGCGGATATCCTCAAGCTTGCGGATACCACCACCAACTGTTAGAGGAATAAATACATTTTCTGCGATTTGCTCCACCATATGAATGGTTGTATCGCGCTCCTCATGACTGGCAGTAATATCGAGGAACGTAATTTCATCGGCACCCTGCTCGTCGTATTTTTTTGCGACTTCAACAGGATCACCCGCATCCCGGATATCAACAAACTGAACGCCTTTAACAACGCGCCCACCATCAACATCAAGGCAGGGGATAATTCGCTTAGCCAAACCCATTATGCATTGCCTTTGTTTGAATCACGGGAAACATAACCACTATGCAGATCGCTATAGCTTTGAGCTTCGCGCACATCCAGCGTACCTTCATAAATGGCTCGCCCGGTAATTGCACCGCAAATACCCTGATCGGCTTGCGCCGCCAAAGCCTTAATGTCTTCCATATTCGTAACACCGCCCGATGCAATTACAGGGATAGACGAAGCTTGCGCAAGTCGAACCGTCGCTTCGACGTTCACGCCTTGCATCATGCCATCGCGTGCAATGTCGGTGTAGACGATTGCTGAAACGCCCTGCTCGTCAAACTGTTTCGCCAGATCCGTTGCTTCCACACTTGAAACATCCGCCCAGCCATCGGTCGCTACTTTTCCGTCTTTCGCGTCCAGTCCAACAATAATGTGTCCCGGAAACGCCTCACAAGCCTCAGTAACAAACTCCGGTTCTTTTACCGCTTTGGTTCCGATAATCACGAACTCAACACCTGCGTTTAAATACGCTTCGATTGTTTCGAGGCTTCGAATTCCACCACCAATCTGGATTGGCAAATTCGGAAAACGCCTGGCGATAGCCGTCACAATTTCCTTATGAACAGGCTCACCGTCAAAGGCACCATTCAAATCGACCAAATGCAAACGTCGAGCGCCCTGATCCATCCAACGACCTGCCATATCGACCGGGTCATCAGAAAATACGGTTGAATCGTCCATTCGACCCTGACGCAGGCGAACACATTTACCATCTTTGAGGTCAATTGCGGGGATAATTAACATAGTTTCTTCCAATTTTGATCGGGCTTAAACCAGACCATTCCATTCACTAAAATTCTTGAGAAGCTGTAAACCAGCGTGCTGACTTTTTTCCGGGTGGAACTGTGTTGCAAACACATTGTCTTTCATCAACGCAGCAACTACATCGACACCATAGCGGCTCTGGCCAGCAATCATGTTCTGCTCGATGGTTGTTGGCACGTAGTAACTATGCACAAAATAAAAGCGCTCGTTATCTTCAATACCTTGCCACAAAGGGTGCGCATGCTGATTCACCTGATTCCACCCCATGTGAGGAACTTTCAGGCGCACATCACCTTCTTTCAGGTCGTTTCCGAAAAACTTTACATCACCTTCAAACATACCGAGGCAATCCACGCCGCCGTTTTCCTGGCTATGCTGCATCAACGCCTGCATACCAACGCAGATCCCCAGAAATGGCCTGTCCCGAGAAACCTTGTCGACAATGGCATCCACGCCGAGACGCTTCATCTCAGCCATGCAATCGCGCATTGCGCCAACACCCGGCAATACAACACGGTCTGCTTCTTCAATAACCTTGGGGTCTGATGTAACAAGGACGTTCGCACCTTCGGCGACACGTTGAAAAGCACTAGCGACTGAATGAAGGTTTCCCATTCCGTAATCGATAATGGCGATAGAATTCATGTTTCTTTTTACCCGGAACAAAAACGGCAGCGAAAAGCGCTACCGTTCAAATACTACGATTGTAACGTCACTACCTTAGAGACAGCCTTTGGTCGATGGCATAATGCCCGCCATCCGATCATCCAGCTCAAGCGCCATTCTTAAAGCTCTTCCAAACGCCTTAAACACTGTCTCGATCTGGTGATGCGCATTTTTACCTTTCAGGTTATCGATGTGCAGAGTCACCAAGGCATGGTTTACAAAGCCCTGAAAGAACTCGTAAAACAAATCTGTATCGAACTTGCCTACAGAGCCCTTCACAAAAGGCACATCCATCTCCAGACCCGGCCGACCGGAAAAGTCGATCACGACCCGAGAAAGCGCCTCATCCAAAGGTACATAAGCATGACCGTAACGTCGAATACCCTTCTTATCGCCAACCGCCTTTGCAAAGGCCTGGCCAAGAGTGATACCCAAATCCTCAACAGTATGGTGATCATCAATATGCAAATCACCTTTTGCATGCGCTTCAATATCTATCAGGCCATGACGGCAAATCTGATCCAACATGTGCTCCAGAAACGGAAGCCCTGTATCAAATTTCGCTTCGCCCGTACCGTCCAAATTTATAGCCACACGGATTTGCGTCTCTAAGGTATTACGCTCGACTTGCGCCGTTCTCGCGCTCATGCATCACTCCAACAATTTCTATTTAAGGGCATGCCAAATAATTCCAATTTGAGAGCCCCAACCATCAGGCGCGAAATTATAGCCTGATTCATCGCCTTAGCCTACCTCCATAAACACAAAACCCCCAGTAATCACTGAGGGTTTCGATCCTGATTATGGCAACCTGATGCAGCCGCCAAAAACTTCCGGGGGTTAACCGTTCAGGGCATCCTGAATGTTCTCAATGTAAGTATCTACCATCGAGGTAAACTCATGCTTCACTACTGGTGCGATCGCCATTTTTAAAAGCTTTGGCATGGGTAGTTCAAGCTCAGCCGAACTTGTCAAACGGGCGTGCGTGCCGCCGTCGGATTCCTCAAGCGTCCAGGTTCCCGAAACCAAAGCATTGCCCTCACCTTCGACCGGAGTCCACTCAATAGTGTGGCTTGCTTCATCGGCAACATAAGTACTCGCGTACAAGGTCTGGATTGCATGATCGCCCAAGCCAACCTTGTCCATTTCCCAACGATAAGTGCCACCACCAAGGTCTATCAACTGATCAACCTTTGGAAAATGCTTGGCTGAAGCAGGCACATCTGCAAGCAAGGCAAAAGTCGTTGCTACATCAGCAGACACTGTAAAAGACTTATCGATATCAATATTTACTTTGAACGCCATGGAGAATCCTCTTGTCTAATTGTTATTGGCGCGTTAGCGTAAGCGCGCTTGAGATAAATCATAAACACTTCGCGCATAAAAAGCATGCATCTGGAACAAAACTAATTTCAGATTACCGGCCAAATTAATCATCGTCACATTTTATGAAGCCTATCTCCCGATTTAGCGAACAATTACTGGTCTGGTTCGACAACCACGGTCGCAAGGATTTACCCTGGCAAAGCAACAAAACTGCTTACCG
>DAITOW010000145.1:0-6936 GCA_036833965.1 Oleiphilaceae bacterium | reverse complement strand
GTTTGACCTACCTGATTAACCGTGTTGAAAGTCACCAGAATCTATTGATTGTCGATGACGTTCACGACAGCGGCCTGAGCATTGATCAAACCATTATCGACCTCACCGAGCGCTGCAAGAAAAATACGCCCACCATCAAGGTTGCGACGCCGTACTACAAGCCGAAAAACAACAAGACAGATCGTGTGCCAGATTACTTTTTGTATGAGAGTGATGAGTGGCTGGTCTTCCCGCACGAACTGGATGGTTTGAGCAAACAAGAGCTGCTTAACAACCGACCGGAACTCAATGCCATTACCAACAAGCTGCACGAACTGGGTGCGTTTGATAAGTAAACGCAAGACTCAAGACAACAGGGCAAACCAATTTGAACGGTTTGCCTTTTTTTTGCCTAAAAGACTATTCCTTCGCGGTAATGCTGTCCCCTTCCTTCAGGCCTGCAACGACTTCCACCATGCCATCCGCATAACGCTTGCCTGTTCTGATAAAACGGCGCTCCAGTTGCTCACCCTGCACAAGCCAAACAACATCCAATTGACCAACACGAACCACGAGGTTTTGAGGGATCAAAATCGGCCGTTCAACTTTGGAAGGAATCAATAACTCAGCGTACAGCCCGGAATACAAACCTTCAACAGACGCGATGCGCGCTTTGACGAGCAGCGTACGTGAACCTGTTTGAGCCGCGGGCACAATCTCTTCGATAAACGCATCAAGCTCTTTGTTCGCCGAAGGAATGCGCGCAACAATTTGATCCTCAACCTTCAAATTAACCGCCAGTTGCTCCCGCACAGAAGCCTCAATACGCAAGGTCGATGGATTATAGATGGATAGCAAGCGAGCTCCTGGCTGTGCAATATCACCCGGCTCTGCAAAGCGATCCACAATTCGGCCTGCAATGGGCGAGCGAATCTCTGCGTAATCGGCCGTCGTTTTTGCTTCTGCAAGTTGCTGTTTGGCAGCCTCAAGTTGAGCGCTCAAGGCACTGGCCTGTGCTTCCAGAGTGTCCAGTTGTGCGGTCGAGACAACACCTTTAGTGTGCAACTGTCGGGCTCTTGCCAGTTGGGTGTTGGCATCATCGAGCTGAGCCTTGATGGCATCAACATTGGCTTGAGCTTTAGAAACGCGAGAACGCAAATCCTCCTTATCCAGAGTGATCAGCAATTTGTCCTGCTCTACAACATCTCCTCCCCGCACCAGAACCTTGTCGATTCTTGCCATAATCCGTGCGGAGACGATGGTGGATTGCTTCGCTTCCAAACTGCCGGCAACTGTCTCAAATAGCTGCCGTTCCTCACGCTGAACGGTATACACGCTCCTGGATGATAAATCGACAGCGGCAGCATCCAGCGCCCCGGGTGGCAACTTGTCATCAAATGCACCAGCCATCCAGGCGACAGAAAGGATGAGCAAGAGCAATGCGGCTACGGACAGCGATATTTGTTTCATAATAGCCTCAGGAAGTCTGTGTTTCCGGCCTCTCGAAGACCAGTAAATAAATGATAGGGACGATCAGCAAGGTAAAGGCCGTCGAAGCGACGATGCCAAAAATAATCGCCAAAGCCAAACCGCTAAATACCGGATCAAGCGTAATCACCAGATTGCCCAGCAAGGTCGTTCCTGCCGTCAACAATACCGGCCGCAAACGCACCGACCCGGCACTTACCAAAGCATCCAGAACAGCCAGACCTTCGGCACGTTTTTGAGTAATAAACTCAACCATAATCAGGGAATTACGCACCACTATACCGGCAAGGGCGATCATCCCGATCATTGCCGTCGCTGTGAAAAGAATCGGGTCCGGTGCACCTGCAACCGTCCGTTCACCAAACAGATTGATCAACCAGAAACCGGGCATAATCCCGATAATCGTCAAGGGTATTGCGGACATGATAATCAGGGAAAGTGCACTGGAATGGGTTTGCATTTTCAGTACGAAGAAGATTGCCACCAAAGCAAACATAAATGCCAGACCCATATCCCGAAACACATCCTTCGTGATACGCCATTCACCTTCCCCTGAAAAAGAAAAGTCGACGCCCTTGGGTAAACTCCATAAATCCCCGCCGCCAGAGCTGAAATAGTGGCGATCATCCCAATAGTTCGCCGTCAATCTGTCCGATTCCTGCTCAGGGGTTTCACGGTAATCCGCGTAAACATCGGCGATGACTTCTGCCGGGGTCCGGCCGTTGATTTCAGCCATCACATATACAAGCGATTGTAGATCCTTGCGAAAGCGTACCTGATCGGCCGCTTGTTGCTCAAAGACACCCAACTCGCCCAAGGCGACGAGCGTTTGCGGAGCCTCATCAAGGCCGTAATCACTTTGCCGAGAGGTAAATCCGGGGCGACCTTTCAGCGTGATCGCAAGTAAATCATCGATACTTGAGCGTCGCTCGTCATCAAGCCGCAGAACCAAAGGCAAAGGCTTGCTTTCACTCGCCTCCTGAACAAAACCTGCCACAATCCCCGACGTCGCCAACTGCAATGTCTGACTGATATCGGCAGTAGAGACGCCTGATAAAGCGGCTTTTTGTTTGTCGGTAATAAAGCGCAAGCGCGCGTGCGCAGCCTGAAGCGTCGAGTCAACTTCCACCACATGCGGCTCCCGACCCAAACGGGCTTCTACTTCTTCTGCTGCAGCAAACAGCGCTGAAGGATCGGTTAGCTCATCCGCCGTCAATTCCACTACCAGTGTGCTCAGCACAGGAGGCCCTGGTGGCACTTCCACCACTTTAATGGTCGCTCCATTGGTTTGCAGAGGTTCTAGCAGTTCACGCATTCGCAACACAACACTATGCGACTGATGCTCCCGCACTGCCTTATCCACCAGAACAACGCGCAGGTCCGCCATGTTTGGCGCCAGTCGTTGATAGTAACGTCTGACCATGCCATTAAAATCCATCGGCGATGGCACGCCCACATACGCCGCGATCGCTTCAACTTCATTTAGAGGAAGAAGCGTATTTGAAATCTGCTTTGCAAGCGCGGCAGTGCTCTCAAGAGTGCTGCCCTCTTTCATATCAACAACAATCTGAACTTCATTCTTGTTGTCATAAGGCAGGAGTTTCAACGGCACCAGACGGAACAAAGGCAACATGGCCGCAATGACAAACAAACCCAACACGCCCCATAAAACCAGCTTTGATTTACGCCGGTCTGAAAGAATGCCACGCAGCGCCCGCTCATAGGCATTATCGGATCTTGCGCTTTCACCGGCCTGATCCGGGAATGCTTCGTTGTCTTGCTGCCTACTTTTTGCTCGGACAAACTTGCTGGCCAACCATGGAGTGACCAGAAAGGCCACCACGGTACTGGCGGTCACACTCACCGGAACATTAAACGCGATCGGCGCGATGTACGGGCCCATCATGCCTGTAATAAAACTCAGTGGAATAAAGGCCAGAATCACTGTGATCGTAGACATGACCAAGGGCGTTCGCACCTCGCTAATCGCCCCGACGATTGCTTTTTTCTTGTCTTTGAAACGGCCAAGAAAACGGTCGATATTGTCCACCCCGGTAATCGGGTCATCCACCAACAACCCCAAAGAGAGAATCAGGGCAAACAGGGTCACGCGATTGATGGTATAGCCAAAAGCCATGTCCAGAGCCAAGGTGATACCGTAAGTAATGGGAACGGCCAAACCTACGACGATAGCAGCCCGCCATCCCAGAAAAACTGCAATAAACACCACCACCGTAAAAACAGCGAACACCAGGCTCTGCACAAGGTTGTTCACCTTTTCATTCGCCGTTGCGCCGTAATCACGCAGCACCGATATCTCAATCTCTGGCGGGAACAAGTGCTGTTTCAGCTCGGCAATTTTAGCGTGCACCTGAGAGGCAACCTCTACCGCATTACTTCCTTTCTGCTTGGCCACAGAAATGGTTACTAAAGGTCGATCAGCCGGATCACCCTGATTTGCCGCAACATGACTGTGTGGCGCAAAGTCGATCCAGGAATAAGCATTTGCTTGAGCGGGGCCATCCTCAATTTTCGCGATATCCTTCAACAATACAGGCGCACCATCGATGACATTCACCACCAGATTTTCAATCGCTTCAACGTCTCGCAGCACATCACCAGCCTGCAAGCGAAAAGACTGATTACCCAACTGAATGGCTCCGTGATCCAAAAGCACATTGGATTGCTGCAAAGCAAACAAAATGTCTTGCGCACTGGTTTGGCGAGCGGCCAGACTTTCAGGCTGCAAAAACACCTCGATATTGCGAGGACGACCACCCACAACGTTCACCTGACTCGTATGATCAATCGCCTGCAGTTGCGTGCTTACCTCATCGGCCAAGCGCCGCAGCTCATAATCGCCATACAAATCGCCGTCACTCGACCAAAGCCCGAGCATGATGATCGGCACATCATCTACCTCAATCGGCTGAACAATCCAGGATGCAACGACCGCAGGCATCGTGTTTTGGTTTGAATAGAGTTTGTTATAGGTGTTGAGGATGGCGTCTTCCCTGTCTTCCCCGACATGAAAACGCAGCGTGACCGCCGTTTGAGCAGGCAAGGTACTGGAATAGACATGTTCTACCCCAGGGATCTGCGCCAGCAACTTCTCAAGTGGAATGGTAACCTGACGTTCAGTTTGCTCTGCAGATAGCCCGGGCGACTCGACCAATACATCAATCATTGGTACCACAATCTGCGGCTCTTCCTCTCGCGGAGTAAAGTTGAGAGCAATAAGCCCCAATACCAGAGCCAAAGCGAAGATCAGCAGAGGAAGCCCGCCCTGCAAACTGTATGCAACAACCTTATCAAGCGGGTGCCTGTTCATGTCAGCCGTATTTTCCAAAAAGTCAGAAGCGCCACGCCCGCGCAGAACCTGCGAGGCGAATAGTCAAAAGTAATTTAGCACAGCTCTGGAAAATGGTGTTGAGGGAGGTCAATCAAAAAAAGATAAGTCAGTTCTTGGCACCAAAAAACGAAAAAGGCGCGGTCAAGACTATCTCAAGACACGAGCCTTTTTAACCAAAACCGTGAATCAGGCGGCCTGCTTCGCCTTTCGGTCAAACTCAGGCTTATACTCATTCGCTTTCCATTGCTCGATCAGCGCAGTATCGTCCTGATCCCAGGGGTGGAAATCATCACGGAAAAAGTCCTTCATGTGCGGCGCCATTGATCGCATCAAACTGCCTTTGCCATAGAGAAACTTCCAGAAGCCCTTAATCTCTCTCCAGCGAGGCCGACGCTTGGCCCACCACAAGAGCTTGGCGGTGTATTTCATAAAACGATAAGACAGGAGCACCATGGCAATGCGCATCGCACGATGAAGCAGCTTGCGATCACCGATCACTTCCATATACAAATCAAAGGCAACGCTTTTATGCTCCAACTCTTCCACCGAATGCCAAAGCAGCAAAGGCTTTATTGATGGATCCATGCCATTCATGCGCTCTGGCTTGGTGAGAAAATCATAGGCAAGTACCGCGGTCATATGCTCAACACAAACCGTGAATGCAAGCCGCTGCTCATTACTACGATGCTTGATGGACCAGGCAAGATCTTTCTCAAACACCCCTTCAATTCGCACCGCATCGTAGCCTTTTTCCCGCAACGCCTTATTAAACTGCTTGTGCTGAAGGCTATGGTGCGCCTCTTGACCAATAAAACCCTTGATTTGCTGCTTTAGCTCCTCGTCCCGGGTTTGATCACGGAAGTGGCGAACGGCCTTGATGAACTCACCCTCCCCGGCGGGAAACGTTGCAGACATCGCCGCTATGTACGCACTTTTCAAACAGTTATTGTCAAAAAAGTCCTTGGTCTGCATCTGCGCATAAGGGAATTCCATATGCCGCGGCTGAACATCCAGAGGTGTCTTACTCAGCGAATTTATTTGACTCATTGTGCTCGCTCCAATCAATAGGCAACACTAAAAACCATCGAAGCTCCTTCATAGAACTTCTTAACGGAATACCGAACGTGCACTGTGTGTTTTATGGAACAGTGCGTTTTGGCGTGAGCCTATAGTGCGTAATTGTGACCGCCGTAAACAGGTGATAAAGTATCAAAAACTGGTTATTTCAGCTCATAAAAACAAGAAACCTACAAGGGTTAGGTAAACAATGACCAAAAGCAAAATGGACCTGACACTAGCCTCCGGCGACTATCTTTCGGTCGTGCGGGACTTTGCCTTAAGTCGAGGAATACAACCCTCAGCACTGTTAGAAGGCAGCGCCCTGAGTGCTTCGGATTTCATTCATCCACCTGAGCTGATTAACAATTTTGCCGTCAACCATATCGGCATCAACCTCTATTCCAAGCTCACCAATCCTTTGGCAGAAGCCGTGCATTATGGCCTGCAGGTGCGTGCTTCCAGCCATGGTGCCCTGGGTATGGCTATTCAGTCGTCCCCCACTTTGCGCGATGGACTGGAGATTCTTTCCCGCTTCTACAACACACGGATTACCGCGCAAACCCCACTCATTGAGTTGGACGAAACACACGTGCGCATTACCCTCCTTGCCAATCCCTCAGGCTTACCCCACTCCAAAGAAGTGCAGCGCTTTTTTGATCTTTCGACCATGGTGAGCATGGCACAAAGTGTCTATCTTTCGCTCGGCTGCTCGCCATTAAAAGACAAAGTGGAGATAGCTATTGATGCGCCGGAACCCGATAAGTTCCCTCACGAAAGTGTGCCTATCTGTGCGTTCAAATTCGACGCCGAGCAGGCCTACATGCGCTTTCCGGTCAGCTGGCTTGACCTGCCTTCCCAGACCGCAAATGCAGAACTTTGCGCCATGGCGATTGCCCGCTGTGAAGCGGAGCTCAAGAAGATAAAACCGGCAGATTTGGTTGAGAATATTCGTGCCGAACTAACGAGTAATGAAGGAGCCATTCCAAGCATTGATGAAATCGCCCGTCGCCACTTTATGTCGACCGCCACACTCAAGCGCAAGCTCAGCGAATTGAATT
>DAITOW010000144.1:0-6944 GCA_036833965.1 Oleiphilaceae bacterium | reverse complement strand
AGTTTTAGTACGTCTATTAGATCTTCTTCTTTGAGCCGGCTACGGCGTATCAATTGCGCGTAATCCCTCGAACCCAGTAAGTTGATGTAGTGACTTACGACAAGTTTGGCTTGTGGCAACCATTTCGTATCCGGATCCATTTGACGTAACTGCAAAAGCAGACATTCCTGAAGATCTTTCGCCCCAACGCCTGCGGGATCAAAGTGTTGAACGCGTTTGAGGACTGCGGCCACCTCATCAAGCTCTATCGGATCATCATCGGCTTCATTGAAGAGACCTTCATGAATTTCTTCTATAGGGCTTTGCAGATAGCCCTCAGCATTGATTGAGTCGATAATGCTTTCAGCAATATAGCGATCTCTATCAGAAAAAGGCGTTAAATTGAGTTGCCATAGTAGATGATCGTTCAGTGTTTCTGTGGGGGAGTTCCGGCTCTCAAAGTCGCTATCCATCTCGTCTGAAACCGATCCGGAGCCTGCTGGGCCGGAAGATTGATATACATCCTCCCATGCTGTGTCGACAGGAAGATCGTTAGGGATCGAGTCGCTAAACTCATCGCGCTCACTGTCGTGCACTTCGTTCGTTTGTTGCTGATGGCTGTCGTGTTCGCTTGAGGAATTGTCGCTCCCGGAGTCACCTGAGTCTGAGCCATCTTCCATCAATTCAAGCATAGGATTAGAGTCAAGCGCTTCTTGAATTTCGGCTTGTAGGTCCAATGTCGACAATTGCAGAAGCTTGATCGCTTGCTGCAGTTGTGGGGTCATCGTGAGATGTTGCCCCATTTTTAACTGTAGGGATGCCTTCATTACCATCTTTGAGTCATCCTAACTTCTTGTCGTACTTGTCATTGTTGACGGTCATCTCTTTTGGCTGCCAGAAAAGGCAGGCGCTCATGATCTATTTTAAGAGGTTCCGGAAGGAAATTGAACGAGTTTTTGTTGCTCTTATCTAAACCTTTTTTCACTGGAAAAAGCACAGGGAATTTGGTGTTAAATTGTAAACTCGTCGCCAAGGTATACCTCTCGCACCTTTTCGTTCTTAAGAACATCCTCCGGAGAGCCTGAGGCAATAATGTGACCATTGCCAACAATATAGGCTTGTTCGCAGATGTCCAGTGTCTCGCGCACATTATGATCAGTAATCAGGACGCCGATGTTTCGATCACGTACGTGCCGCACTATGTGTTTGATGTCGCTAACCGATATCGGGTCAACGCCTGCGAAAGGCTCATCAAGCAGTATAAAATCCGGTTCCATTGCCAGCGCGCGGGCGATTTCTACACGGCGACGTTCGCCTCCGGATAGTGCCATGCCATGGCTGTCACGGATATGCTGAATATGGAATTCATCAAGTAGCTGAGATGCTTTTTCTTCGCGTTGCTTTTTACTCAAATCCTTTCGGGTCTGAAGGATGCCGAGAATGTTTTCATACACGGTAAGCTTGCGGAATATGGATGCTTCTTGGGGTAGGTAGCCTATGCCAGCCTTGGCTCTCCCATGCATTGGTAGCTTGCTGATATCCTTGTCGTCGATCAGTATTTGGCCTTTATCTTGAGGCACAAGGCCGACGATCATGTAGAAGCAGGTCGTCTTGCCCGCCCCGTTGGGGCCCAGCAAGCCAACGATTTGCCCGGACTTTATTTCGAGCGACACATCAATGACGACCTGCCGTTTTTTGTAGCTTTTTGCGAGATTCTTTGCCTGAAGCGTTTTCATATGGCTATTGCTCATTGTTTGGTTCGGCTTCAGATTTGCTGGAGTTTGTAGACTTGCTATCTTGCCCAGCGCTTTGGTTGGTGTTGCTGGTCGGGTTCGGGAAATATTGGATTTTTACGCGAGTTCCGGAGCCTTCATCGCCCTTTGCCCGAATTGCCTTACGCATGATGTCATACTCAATACGGTCTCCCGAGAAAGAGTTCGTTGCTTGCGCAAGTTTTGCTTCACCGCTGAATAACAGAATGGCCTCTTCGGCTTTATACGTAATTTGCTCTGCTTGCCCGGACGTTGATTGGTCTGTGCCGACATCCTGTTGTTTGAACGTTGCCGGAGTGCCGTTAGCAACAATCTGTGTGACGCTGCGGTTCTGGGCGAATACGGTTATGTTGTCTGCAGTAAGCTTTGTGCTGCCCTGACGAATAATGACATTGCCTCGATAGGTGGATATGCCTTCGGAGTCATCAATCATCGCGCTGTCGGATTCGATTTCAATCGGTTGGGATTGGTCTATATCTATCGCGTAAGCCGAGAATGGTATTAGGGTTTGAAGTAGTGAAAAAATCAGTGCGTATGCCTTACTGTTTGAGGTCATAAACACCTCGAACACGCTGTGGAAGCTCAATTTTTTTATCATTCAGTGATGCCTTTAGGCCTTGCGAAGTCAAGACATTGCGATTCTGCGTTATCTTAACCTTGTCCGAAGTCGATATAAAGTCGTTCAATGTGTCAATTTGCAGCGCATCGGTTTCGAAGGTGATCACTTCGTTCTCCCGGCCTTGTCGGGACATTGAAACGCGTTCTTCGAGTTGGAGTAAGCCGCTGTCTGTTTTGTAGGTGCCGCCTGCAGCGTTGAGAACAAATCGCTCTCCTGTTTCGTTAATATAGTCAATCAAGGGTTGCGTGGTCTCAATCAGGTCTTCCTGTTTGAAGTAGTAGGCTGTTTCAGTGCGGATAGTGAGCGTTAGTTGTCCGAGTTCATTGTACTCTTTTAGTTCTGCGCCTTGAGCGAATGCGTCAGGTTTTCTGAGCGTGTTTTTTGGAATAAGGGATGTCTTCTGCTCAAAGTGATTTGCATAGTAAATGCTGACACCAAAAACAGTAACAATGAGTGGTATAACAAAGCGAGATCTCGGTTTAAGGCGCGCCATCTAGCTCTTACTTGTCCAGAAAATGTTGATGGATGTCGTCTAGCAATTCTTTGGCATTCAATATCAAGTCGCAAACTTCTCGAACCGCGCCTTCGCCTCCGCGAGCGCTGGTGCAATAGTCCGCGTGTTTTCGAACGAAAGGGTGGCCATTTGGTACTGAAAAGCCAAGGCTGCATGCGCTCATGGCGGATAGATCAGGCAAGTCGTCGCCCATGTAGGCGCATTGGCTCCACTCCAGAGACAGTTCTGTGCGAACGCTGTCCAGGGCGACTCGTTTGTCTTCTCTGCCCTGAATAAGGTGTTCGACTCCGAGGTCTCTGGCGCGTTTCGCGACCAGAGGAGAGTTGCGACCGGTAATGATGGCAACTGCAATACCATTTTGTTGCAATAGTTTGATTCCGTGACCATCCAGTGTGCAGAATGCCTTGAGCTCATCGCCTTGTGCAGAAAACACTATTTTGCCATCACTTAGGACGCCGTCTACATCAAGGCCTAGTAACGCAACTTGGGAGGCTTTATCTCGGATGGTCTCGTCAATATTTGTAAGGCTCATACGACACCTGCCTTCAAAAGGTCGTGCATATGAATGACCCCGACGAGAGTTTTATCGGTTTCTGTCACCAGTAAGCCAGTGATCTTGTAGTCTTCCATCACCCGAAGAGCTTCTGCAGCCAGTGCATCTTTGCTGATTGTTTTGCAGTCTCTGGTCATAATAGTGCCGATATTTGTGTGGTGCAGATCCATCTTGTCGTCAAAGGCACGACGTAAATCACCATCGGTAAATAATCCCTCGACCTTCTTGTTGCTGTCCACGATTGCTGTCAATCCGAATCCTTTGCGTGATATTTCAAAAAGGCCTTCAGATAGTGTGGTTTCGGGTGAAACGCTAGGTACTCTTTCTCCCGTGTGCATTAGCTGCTCTACGGTTAGCAAGAGCTTGCGACCAAGACTGCCGCCAGGATGAGAAAATGCGAAATCTTCAGCGGAAAATCCACGCTCTTCAAGAAGTGCTACGGCGAGCGCGTCGCCCAGCACTAGCGTTACTGTTGTGCTTGATGTGGGCGCAAGACCAAGAGGGCAGGCTTCTGTTTCTATGCTTACGTCAAGTGAGACATCGCTAGCTTTGGATAGAGTTGAATCTCTTTTTCCAGTCATGCTGATTAAAGGTGCGCCCATGCGTTTGATTAGCGGAAGAATCGTCAGGACTTCTTCGGTCTGACCGGAGTTGGAAATTGCCAGTACGACATCCTGGGGGGTTATCATGCCAAGGTCGCCGTGGCTTGCTTCTCCCGGGTGAACGAAAAAAGCAGGCGTTCCGGTGCTGGCGAGTGTCGCTGCGATTTTGTTGGCTATGTGTCCAGATTTACCCATGCCGGTGACCACAACCCGGCCCTTGCAGGAAAGCATAATGTCGCAAGCTTTCTCGAAGCTGCCATCAATGCGTTCAAGAAGAGCGTGGACCGCATCACGCTCAATTTCTATTGTTCGTTTGCCCGATGCAATGTAGTTCATGCGAGTGCTGTAACCGAGTCCAGATAGAGAATTACTAGATAACCAATATAGCTGCTTAATAGCGTGATGCCCGCAATTTTGCCTATTTGTTCACTCTTGTTCAGGTGGTTTATAAGACAGAGGAGGGCAAGGCCAACGGTGAGGACGAGCATAAAGCCGTAATCACGGAAAAGACTTTCCTGATCGATGATCGGAGGGGCAATGAATGCAGGAATGGCCAAAACGGCGAGCAAGTTAAACAGGTTTGAGCCGATAATGTTCCCGAGGGCAAGATCATGGTGCCCCTTAAGAGCGCTGGCAATTGAAGCTGCAAGTTCAGGAAGGCTAGTGCCGATTGCAACGATGGTTAAGCCGATAATCAGGTCGCTAACTCCAAGTTCTATTGCAATGCCGGTGGCTCCCCATACGAGCATTCTGGAGCTAAGTATCAATGCTACGAGGCTAATGGCTAAGTACGTATAGGCTTTGAGCGGAGACATGCCGTCTACCGCCTCAATCTCTTCAGGGAGTTCTTGCGAGGATGTCGATAATTTTGCCAGTACTATAAGCGAGATGATAAGCAGGCCTATAAGGATAAGTCCGTCGTCAAATGTGACGGTGCCGTCCATGATGACGAGGGTTGCCAATGCCGTAGCAATTAACAGAGTCGGGAGTTCTACTTTAAGAATGCCCAATTTTATCGGGATTGCAGAAAAAAGCGTTGTCAAACCAAGTACCAGTGCGATATTGGCAATGTTTGATCCGACTGCGTTACCTACTGCCAGGTTGCTTGATCCCTGCAAAGCGGCCATGCCAGAGACAATAAGTTCGGGGGCAGATGTGCCAAACGCAACGACCGTTAAGCCGACCAGCATGGGGGTCATTCCGAGGTTAAGGGCTGTCGAGACTGCCCCCTCGACAAATCGGTCGGCACTCCAAATCAGGATCACCAGACCTACAACAAGAGCTAAACTAAAAACTAACAATTGATTTGCTCACAAAATTTCGAACGGGTGGGAGGGCAGCATTTTGCTGAACTTGTCTCATCAGTGCAAGCAGAATGCGGTTCGTGAAAGCTTGTTTAGTTTTAACTTGTAAACATCAAGCGTGGGTCGCTAAAATCACCCCTCCTAGGAATGCAATAAAAATACAGGAAGCCATTTGTCCAACTACATTGAAGTTGAGAACCTTTGTTTCTCCCGAGGTTATCGAAGTATTTTTGATGGCTTAACCCTGTCTATTCCTCGCGGCAAAGTCACTGCGATTATGGGGCCAAGCGGTATCGGAAAAACGACACTCCTTAAGTTGATAGGAGGGCAATTGCGTCCGGATGCTGGTCGAGTTTTAGTTGATGGTCAGGATTTTCGACTGTTAAGCCGTGATGAGTTGTTTGACGAGCGTTCAAAAATGGGGATGCTTTTCCAGAGTGGCGCGCTTTTTTCAGACATCAGTGTCTACGAGAATGTAGCCTTTCCGCTTCGCGCGCATACAAATCTCCCCGAAGATATGATTCGTGAC
This sequence comes from Oleiphilaceae bacterium, assembly GCA_036833965.1. Taxonomy (GTDB): domain Bacteria; phylum Pseudomonadota; class Gammaproteobacteria; order Pseudomonadales; family Oleiphilaceae; genus PZPK01. The sequence goes on along the minus strand of DAITOW010000144.1, from coordinate 1,072 downwards.
ATTGTCATCATGAAGCTGAATGCGGTCGGGTTGCGTGGCGCGCGCGATATGATGCCGTCGGAGCTTTCCGGTGGCATGACCCGGCGCGTAGCGTTGGCTCGCGCAATTGTGCTTGATCCTGCGTTGATTATGTATGACGAACCTTTTGCCGGTCAGGATCCGATTGCAATGGGTGTTTTGGTGCAGCTTATTCGATTGCTGAATGACACTTTGGGTCTAACCAGTGTGCTGGTGTCCCATGATATTGCGGAATCGCTAAGTATCTGTGACCACGCGATCGTGATTGCTGATGGCAGGGTGATAGGTGCCGGGTCTCCGGATGAGTTGCGTAACTCGGATTCAGCGCTGGTTAAACAGTTTGTAAATGGTTTGCCTGATGGCCCAGTACCTTTCCACTTTCCCGCAAGAGATTATATGTCTGACTTATTGGGTGACGATGCGGGAGCCTCATTAGGTTCGAATGGTGTCGCAGGTGATTAAGCAAATTCAAAAACTGGGCCGCTCCGGAACCGAATTCATTGCCACGCTTGGTCGTTCGGGTGTTTTTCTTTTTCGTGCTATTTTTGGCCTGAGCTTCACGGTCAAGAGTTTCAGACTCTTGTTCAAACAGCTATATCAAGTTGGTGTCCTGTCGCTGATTATTATCGTAGTGTCAGGCATGTTTATTGGTATGGTTTTGGGTTTGCAAGGTTATAGTATTCTCGTTGATTATGGTTCTGAGCAGGCAGTGGGGCAGATGGTTGCACTGACGCTTGTCAGGGAGTTGGGGCCGGTTGTAACCGCGCTTTTATTTGCAGGTCGAGCAGGTTCTGCGCTTACTGCCGAGATAGGCTTGATGAAAGCGACGGAGCAGTTGTCGAGTCTGGAAATGATGGGTGTTGATCCCATGCGGCAAGTCATTGCGCCGCGTTTTTGGGCTGGCTTTCTCTCGTTGCCTGTACTTGCTGCAATTTTTAGCTCTGTTGGTGTGATTGGTGGAATGTTAATTAGCGTAGACTGGCTAGGTGTCTACGGCGGCGCATTCTGGAGCAACATGCAGACGGCCGTTGAGTTTGAGGCGGATGTGCTGAAT
>DAITOW010000143.1:3666-6945 GCA_036833965.1 Oleiphilaceae bacterium | reverse complement strand
AAGCGTCTCAAGATCAGACTTGAACTCGGAGCTGATCAGCGAGTCCGGTTCAAGTGCCTGCAGCCTCTTCACTCTCTCCGAGATTTCACCATAATGCTTTTCCTGCTCGATAAAGGTCTCGATATCGTGAAAACGATCCGGATCAAGCAAACGCAAGCGGGCAAAGTGGCTCTCTAAACCAGCCTGTTCAGGCGTCGCTGTTAAAAGCAACACCCCGCGGCTCGTTTGAGCGATACTTTCGACACAGCGGTATTCTTCACTTACATGAGCTGCTGACCATTCCAGGTGATGCGCCTCGTCCACCACGAAAAGATCCCAGTTCGCCTCGCTGGCATAGCGGCTCATCTCCTCGTTGTTAGTAAGTGCTGACAAATCACATAGAACCAACTGTTCAGAATCAAAGGGGTTTTCGACACCTTCTTCAAGTAAGGACTCACAGCGCTCCTGATCAAAAATCGAAAAGCGTAAATTGAAGCGCCGCAACATCTCCACTAACCATTGATGGATGAGTGTAGAAGGAACACAAATCAACACCCTGGAACTCAATCCGCGCTGCAACTGTGCGTGAATGATCATGCCCGCCTCAATTGTCTTGCCCAGACCTACCTCATCCGCAAGCAAAACCCGCGGCGCAAAGCGTTCAGCAACACTTTTGGCTATGTACAACTGGTGCGCGAGCAAACTCGTTCGGGAGCCTAGCAAACCGGTCACGCCGGCGCGCTGCATCGCATCCAGATGCTGCAAGGTTTCATAACGCAAGCGAAAAGCCCGGTTGCGATCAAAATGTCCATTGCTCAAGCGCTGCAAAGGATTGGTGAACTGAATAAAGCAGTCGAGTTCAACCTCTCCAATTTCAACGTGTCGCCCGTCTTCATCAATCACCTGATAACGAACGATGCCGCTTTCCAATTCTTCAACACGCTCGACGGTGTAGTCGTATCCCTCGTGATCGCTCACTTTATCACCGGGCTTATAAATCACCCGTGAAATTGGTGCCTGATCCTGAGCATAAGTGCGCTCTTCTCCGGCAGCGGGAAAGGTGATCGTCACTCGCCGGCCGTCAATCTCAGAGATCATCCCTAAGCCCAATTTTGGTTCGGTTTGACTAACCCATCTCTGGCCTACTTGATATGACATACTACATTGCCCTTAACAAATTAAACTCACTGCCCGCGCGATCGACAGATGCGCCAAAACGGCGCGCATTCTAGCACCCTTGGGTATCGACACAAAAAGGATCTGGCAAATATTCTTAATGGGCCGCTACCCGAAAGGCGAGCTTTGTACTAATCTTAAATGCTGCAGTTTAGTCTCTTCTTTACAAGACGCTAAATCTCGCATCATTTAATTTAATGCTTCGTCCGGTGGTTGGGGTATGCCTTGCAGCTCGAATAAAAGCTTTAGCGCACTAGCAATGCTACTGGGGAGTTTTTGCATTGTTGGGGGTGCCTACGCATCCTCGAAGCAAACGCTGAACTACTATGTTGTCGAAGATATCTCAGCGCCTTTCCAAATCACCCAGGAAGATGCAAAGCATAAAGGTTATATCAGCGACATCGTTGAGGAACTCTCATCCCAACTGGATATCGAACTGATAACGCACGTTACTCCTTCGCCTCGCATTGAGATGCTGCTTAAGGACGAAAATGTCACTGACTGGATTGTGTATGACAGCCCTGCGTGGAACTCCGTCCCCCAAGGCATCCCACTTGAAACTCCCGTGTTAAAAATAGAGCACTCTGCAATTCACTGTGGTCACAGTCACGACTTCAAGGGTAGATTGAAGGGGCACAGCTTCGCTGTTTTGAAGCATTTCCGCTATCCGGGTCTCAGTGAACTGGCACGGCAAGGAAAAATCGAGCTCACGCCTGTTAAGAGTTACGAGCAAGGCTTTGAACTGGTTGATCTTGAGCGAGTCGATGGCTTTATCGAAATGGATACCCGCTTAAAATACAACCTTGCGACTCAAAATAAGCCCCCCAAGTGCACCATGATTAGTGGCATTGGTGATGTTGAACCAGCGTATGAGCTTATACTTGTTGTCAGTAAAACAGTATCGGAAGAAAGCCGAAACCATCTTAATGATGCACTTTTACGCTTAAAGAAAAGCGGTTTTTTTGAAGCCGCCCTGAAAAAGTACACACACTAAATTGAATACCTCGCCAATTCAGCTCAACCAACACTTTGAGCATCCTCCGATTAGAAAATCGCTACGCTCAGGCCTCTCGATTCTGCTTCTCGTACTTGCGACATTCAACGTTGCAAGTGAGCCACGGAACAAAGTGACCGTGTGCGTTGACGATTGGCCTCCCCACATTATAAAGGATGTTGATGGCGAACCAGGCCCCATGGCTCAAGCAGTAAAAACAATCTTTGCTCATGCCGGTTACGAGGCAGCTTTAGTTTGGGCTCCATGGCAACGCTGTATGGAGAACGTAAGATTAGGGATATGGGATGCCTCGCCCGGATGGTCAAAGACACCTGCACGGGAACAGGATTTTCTATTCAGTGAGCCGCTGACAAGCTCGTATCATCAATTCATGTCGCTAAAAAGCAAGGCCTTTTCCTGGAGCGAGTGGGAGGATCTAAAAGGTTTAACGATTGGTATCACCAATAGTTACAGTTACGGCGACACCTTCGAAAAGTATCGTTCCGAGGGGCTATTCAAAACTGAAGAGGGCTTAAGTGACGAGGCAAATTTGAAAAAACTGCTAAAAGGTCACGTCGATTTATTCGTGCTCAACAAAAACACCGCCTGGTCGATTGCAAACAAACACCTCTCAAAGAGCGAAGTCGATCGGCTATCATTGCACCCGAAACCTGTCAGCCAAAATCGTGAGTCTCACGTCATATTTTCAAAGAGAGAACGATCGAAAAGGCTGGTGCAAGACTTTGACGGATCGGTTCGAGCGCTAGAGAAAAGCGGCGAGTTTCAAAAACTTTTCGAATACCTTCGCCACTAAAGAGTAAAAAGCCTCCCTCGAATACGGACCTACTGCGGACCGTATTCGTAGTCACCACCTTTACTCAAGCCTTCAAGATATGCGGAACGCGCCTGACAACGCTTAACAAAGGCGTAAATATTCGGGTACTCTGATTCTGCAATCTTGCGCTTCGCGACCAAGGCTTCCAGAGGAAAGCTCATCTGAAAATCTGCTCCGCTGAGCTTGTCACCGACAAACCATTCCTTGCCCGCAAGATGTTGTTCAATAAAGGCCAGAAGGCTATCGATCTCGGGCTGTACGAAGTCGCCCATCCCCTTTGATGCAATCCCCTTCG